>CAZVXC010000013.1:0-16359 GCA_964631435.1 uncultured archaeon
TATCTTCTTGTATTCCCCTTTTAGATGCTTTTCAAGTGCTTTCGCAACACCATCAGCACAGCTCGTTATTATCTCCCCATTATCGAAACCTATCGATGGGCATCTTATTCCTTTAAGCTGCTTTATTAATGCCTCAGGATCGACCCAGCTTCTTAATGCTATGCTCAGCAACCTTCCAATAGCTTCGGTCTGCGATGCCGCACATCCACCGCTCTTGCCGAGTTGGACGAAGACTTCTGCAATTCCATGCTCGTCTTCGTTAATTGTAACATAAAGCGATCCGCAGCCCGTTTTTGTTTCGATCGTAACGCCTTTCGTTATCTTCGGACGTGGTCGGGGTTTGTGATACCTTAGCGGAGGCTTCACCTTCTCCTCCTCTTTCTCCTTCTTCTTTTCAGTCTTCTTTATTGCCAATACTTGTTCTTCTCTGCTTCCATCCCTATAAACGGTTATCCCCTTGCATTTAAGCTCGTATGCAAGCAGGAAAGCTTTCGCAACATCAGCTTTCGATGCATTATTCGGAAGATTTATCGTTTTGCTCACAGCGTTATCGGTATATTTCTGAAATGCCGCCTGCATTCTTACATGCCAATCCGGAGCTATGTCTAAGGCACACTTGAAAACCCTTCTTATCTCTTCCGGAATCTCCTCGATTTCCTGAATGCTCCCTTCTTCAGCAATTTTACTCAGCATTTCTTCGCTGAACATCCCGATCTCTTTCAATCTTTCTTCGAATATCGGATTCACTTCAAAGAATTCCTCCCCATCGAGTATGTTCTTCCTCTTGTAAGCTAAAGCAAATATCGGCTCAATTCCGCTGCTGCAATTCGCTATTATGCTTATAGTTCCTGTTGGAGCTATGGTCGTTGTTGTGGCATTTCTGATCTTAATCCCTTTCTTCTCCCAAACGCTCCCTTCCCAAGCGGGAAACACACCTCTTTCTTCTGCGAGCTGTTGAGACGCTTTGTAGCTTTCATCCCTTATAAATTTCATGACCTTCTCAGCGAGCTTTAATGCATCATCGCTATCGTAAGCTATGTTAAGTTTGAACAAAGCATCAGCCCATCCCATAACGCCAAGCCCGATCTTCCTCGTTTTCTTCGTCATCTCTTCAATCTCAGGTATAGGATATGCGTTAACATCTATTACATCATCTAAGAAACGTGTTGCGATCCAAACGACTTCTCTGAGCCTGTCCCATTCGAAATCCCCTTTCTCCTCGTTAACAAATCTTGCAAGGTTTATGCTTCCGAGATTGCAGGATTCATACGGCAGGAGAGGCTGCTCACCGCAGTTGTGGACTATGAATCCGTTTGCATCAAAAGCGTTTATTCCCGGAATAGAGACGTCGTAAACATCTGCCAAGCCATCCTTAACAATCTCCTCAACCGTCGCGGTAAATTCATCGGCTCCATTGCTAATTTGATTTGCTTTATTTTTGACGCCAAACCCGATTATGTTGCAGAATTCGGTAACGCTGTTATCCGAAATCACAAGCTCGTTGCCATTTATTCTTGAGAAGATTCCGAGTCTCAGTAGCATTCTCTGCAATACTTTTAGCAATTCTGGATTTTGATGAGTCAGCTTGATTCGATCCATCTTGCAATTAGACTCGAATAATCCACGAATAAATCCAATGTAGAAGTCGAACGATGCTTTTTCAATCTCTTCCATATTTCTTCCTTTACGATGAGATATTCCCTTGGGTAATCTAACTCTGCTGGCGTAACGCATCTTCGCTTTGGGTGCTTTTCTACTTCTCTTTCCATTTCTGAGAGATGTGGCAAGAATGTAGCCATCTCTCTCATTGTATCTTCCTTTCCATCTTACGCCTCTGTTTCTGTTTAATACAAGCTTATCACCCTTCCTAAGCTTCCCCGCTTTGCACCACTCAACTTTTCCATCAACAACCCTAAGAACGGGATGATCTTCTGTTAGCCTAAGCTCGAATCCTTCTTTAGTTCTCAGCCTTAAAACCTTTTTAATTCCAGTGAAGAAGAAACCTCTCGGATCGCTTTCGTATTCCTTTCCGTTAAGAATAACTACGAATTTCCTCCCTATGAGGTCTTTAACCTGCCTCGCCCCTTCTTTCGTCATAATCCATGTGTCCGCTGTAACGCAGGGATTCGTCGATTCTATCTTTCCGAGATGGGGCGTCGGATTATACCTATTAATTTCATCTATAAACACGATTCCCGGCTCACCGTTGCGCCAAGCACCTTCTACGATCAGATTGAAAATTCTCTTAGCCTTAATCTTTTTAACAACCTCGTTAGTTCTCGGATTTATAAGTTCGTAATCTGTATCATTCAGCAAAGCCTCCATAAACTTATCTGTTACGGCAACGCTTATGTTAAAATTCCTTAAAACGCCCTCTTCCCATTTCGCAGTTATGAATTCTTCGATGTCAGGATGATGGACGTTTAGAACGCCCATGTTCGCTCCTCTCCTCTTTCCACCCTGTTTTATCTGCTCGGTTGCTGCATCGAATATCTTCATAAAAGAGACAGGTCCTGAAGCTACTCCCATCGTTGATCTCACTATATCTCCCTTTGGCCTGAGTCTTGAGAAGGAAAATCCTGTATTGTGAACGAAAACCAATCCGTTTTCTCCGGCGAGATAATTCTGGTAATTTTCGACTGTGAGATCATAAAATATTTTCTTCTCATGGATTCTTTTTACGTCTTTCACCACTTCCAATCCGATAATTGTGTTAAGAAGCTTCAAAATATCCTCGTTTTTTGCATGGTTCATTAGCTTTTTCAGGAATTTTACAAGAGTCGCCTTGGCAACCTTTCCTCTGCAATGCCATTGCCCTAAGGAAATCGTTTCATTCCCTATTATGGCGATTGTCTGATTGCCGTTTGTTTTGAATTTAACACCGAATTTTTCGGCCCATTCTTTGAACGATTCGAAGCTTATCTTCAGACCAAACGTTCCGCCTTTGTGATTCTCGATGATTTCCTCAAGCTTTCTTCTCTTTTCTACGTTCTGCAAATGTCTTCCGATCAGCGAGTAAAATACAAGCATTGCAGTATATTCCTCGATGTTTATTATGTAATCAACGCCGTCTTTTCTCTTCTTCCTTCGTATTCTTGCTTTTATTCCGAGCGAATTGAGATAGTAGGCAACATCTTCTATCAACGCCTTATTTGACATTCCAAGCTCTAATCCCGGTTTTGAGCTAACATGACCTTCTGCATCGAAAAGACCGGCTATGAACGATAAAACGGCATCTTTACCTGCTCCTAAGATTTCTTCAGGAATTCCTCTTTCAATCCCTTTCAATATTCGCATAAATTTTCCTACGATCTTCTTCGAATAAACTGTTATGTAATGGATATTTCTGTCCCTTTGATAAGCAAATCTCTTGTTATATTCTTTCTCAAAGAAATCGTTAATTTTCTCAAGAGTTTCAAGTGTATAATCGTAGATTCTAAGACGATTGCAGGTATATCCCGTTTTCCTGTTTACATGCTTATCTATGCAGCCATCACCTGCTATAAATCCGGCGATCCAGTAATCTTCTATCAATTCGCTTTCGAAATCTTGCGGCATGGCTGAGATGATAATATCTCCCTTCTCCACCCCATCTGCCCTTTTCTCTACTATAGTCATATCTTCTGTGAAGACGAAGAAAGGATGCCAAGGCGATGTTAGAATTTTCGTTCCCTTATTTGTGGTTATTTCGTATTTCTCGATGCTTTCATCAAGTTCGTATTTCCATAGATACGCAACTTTTCCTCTAACGACTTCGCCACTAACAGGATCGAATGATTGGACATAAATCTCTCTTTCACGAACATCTACTCCCCATCGGTTGTATTCTGGATCGTAAAACTCACCAAGTTCTTTGTATGATTCAAACATCTCCCTGAGAGATTTTATGTGCATTTTCTTGTTATTCCAATAGATTATCCTCGCATCTCCGTCGATGCATCCTCCACCACTCTTTTGGACCCTCGCCATATCCCAGAGAGCTTTAAATATCCCGTCGATTGAGTCTTCCACGGGAATGACGAAGCATGCCGATAGCTGACCCAAAGGTGTTCCGGCGTTCATCAGAGTCGGAGAATTTGGCATGAATTCCTGCCTATCCATTATCTCGTAAAATTTCTTAGCCCATTTCTTAACATCTCCACCGTATTTCTCTTCTGCACATGCAACAGCGTTTGCAACCCTTCTAAGCATCCCCTCAGGAGTTTCAATAACCTCTCCTTTCTCGTTCCTAAGTAGATACCTCTTCTCTAAAACGACTTTCGCGGTCTGGCTGATTTCCATCATCTCACCATATCAAATTGATTTGATTTTTCATCAAGCTTATTAGATTTAATTACTTTTTGCTTTTTTGCTAATATCGCTATCACAAATATATTGATTTCTGATGCCGAGGAAAGTATAATAGAGAAATTATTATGTTTTCACTCCATGCTTCAGACCAGAACCTCATTGACAACCCAATTTATTCCGAATTTCATGATCTCAACATCGCTCTCCGGCAAGCTTAACGATTTTTCCATCGCATACTTCCTGAATCTATCTACGTCGAAGCATGCTAAATATACTATTCTCAGCTCTTCATCGCTTAGCTCTCTGCCTATTTCGTTCTTCTTTGATATAACCCTCATGAACAGATCGTTCATTCTGTTGTATTCGATTGCTCCCTGATCTTTTATCCACTCCTCCACAGTCCACACCTTGTTCTCTTCGAATCCCATGCAATGTTCTTCTCTCACGATATAGTAAATCTCTCCATTCCCGATTTTAACTCTCGCAAGTGGGTAAAGTCTGCATGAACCCGGTCTGTCTTCATAGACTGAGCAGCCGTCATCCGTTACGAATGGGCATCTCAAATCATCTCTCATTTTCAGCGTTACAACGGGCAACCCTGTTTGATAACCTATGTGGCATCTCGTATATCTCTTCAGAAATTCCGTCGATGTTAATCCAAGCCTATTCTTCAGCCTTATTATATCGTATGGTGTCAGAAATAGACTTAGATCGTAACAGCACTTATTGAAGCATTCTATCCCTTTGTGGCACGAAAATCTGAATTTATCCCTCAGCGTCAGGTAATCACGCATAAAGCAATTATGCACAATCTTATTTTACTCTTTTGTTTTAGGACAAGATTTTAAAAGCTGAGTAGAAGCAAATTTATGAGAGCCTTGATCTCCGTCAGCAATAAGAATGGCTTAGTTAAATTTGCTAAGAAACTCGTAAATCAAGGTTTCGAGATATATGCGACAGAGGGAACAGCAAGATTTCTTGAGAAGAATGGTATCCCTGCAAAAAAGCTATCAGAAATAACCGGAATGAAAGAGAGCGAATACATCAAAACTCTGCATCCAGAAATTTTTAAGAGGATATTCGATGGCTTTTTCGATTTAATCGTGGTTAACCTTTACGAGGATAAGATAGACGTCGGTGGTGTCGCTCTGATTAGAGCTGGAGTCAAAGCAAATTTGCCGGTTATATGTTACGTAGATGACTACAAGCTCTTTCTGGATGCAATAAAGGAGCGAAAGGATTTAAGAAAGATGTTGCATAGAAGAGCGTTCGAATATCTAATTGAAAATGACAGGAAAATTTTGGAAAACATTATTTTGTAAAACTATTTATCTCCTCCGCACGTTCTTGCATTTATGGAACTCGTTATTATCGGTGGAGGAGCAACCGGGTTAAAAGCGGCTGTTAGAGCAAGAAGGAGGAATGAAGATGCAAAAATAACTGTTTTGGATTCTGGCAGGTATGTCTCTTTGAGCAAATGCGGTTTGCCCTATTACATCGGAGGCTTGGTCAATGAACTCGATGATCTCAGAAAAACGACTTACAACGTTGTGAGGAATGAAGAATACTTCAAAAAATTGTTCAATATAGATGTTCTGACCGAAACGATTGCGAAAAGGATAGACAGAGAGAGAAAGAGGGTTATAATCGAGAAGGAGGGAAAGGAGGATGAGATTAACTACGATTTCTTAGTCATAGCCACAGGCTCTAAGGCGAAAAAGATACCCAATATCGAAGCCGATGGTATTACAACCCTTTCAAGCCCCGATGATGCTGAGAAGATATTGGATATGTGGATGGACGAAAAGCTCAACAAAGCCGTAATAATCGGCGGAAGGCTTAAAGGGATTGAGGCTGCGGAAGCCTTAAAGCTCTTAGATGCTGAAGTTACGATAATCGAACCTACGCAACTATTACCAGAACTTGATAGAGATATGGCTACGCTTGTTCAAAAGTATCTTGCTGAGAAAGGGATAAGGGTTATTACGAATGCTTCCGTTAAGGAGATAATCACAGATGGTAGCGTAAGGGCTGTGAAGACTGATAAAGAAGAGATTCCCGCAGATTTAGTCGTCTTAGCAATCGGCGTTGAGCCTAACGTTGATCTTGCTAAGGATTGCGGATTGGAAATCGGCGAGAGCGGAGCGATAAAGGTTAATGAATATTTGCGAACGAGCGATAAATTCATCTTTGCAGGAGGGGATTGCGTTGAAACGATTAATTTAATAACCGGAAAACCCGTTTATTCCCCTTCTGGAGACTTGGCTAATAAGCACGGAAGGATAATCGGCGATAATATTACTGGCGGGAAGTCAAAGTTTCCCGGCATTATCGGGACAACGATAGCAAAGGCATTTGATGTAACGATAGCAAAAACCGGATTGACTGAGGGAGAAGCTAAGAAATATTACGATGCTGTAAGCGTTGTGGCTTCGATGCTGGATAGAGAATATTACTATCCACGCTTTGGAAACATCAGATTCAAGCTGATATTCGATAGAAAAACGCTGAGAATCTTAGGCGCGCAATGTGTGGGTAGCGGTGTCGTAGATAAGAGGATAGATGTTGTTGCGACAGCAATTCAAGCGAAGATGACGATCAATGACTTAGCAAACCTCGACTTAGCATATTCCCCGCCCTATTCTCCAGCCTTAGATCCGGCTATAACGATCGCTCACGTCGCAAGGAATCTATATGACGGATTGTTCAATACCGTAAGCACGGAATACGTAAAGAAAAAACTCAATAGTGATGAGACAGTAATCATCGATTTAAGGGAGAAAGGAGAAGGATTGACGAAAATTGAAGCAAGCAACGTTATGAACATCCCGCTCTCCGAACTTAGGGAGAGATTGAATGAGATCCCTAAGGATAAGGAAATTATAACGATTTGCCCCGTCGGATTAAGGAGTTACGTCGGTGCAAGGATTCTGATGAACATGGGATTCAAAAATGTTAAGGCTACCGCCGGAGGTCTTGCGTTTTGGTAAGTTATCACAACTGAGAATGAGTTTTATAGAATTTACAATATATACTTATTTATGAGAATAGGTATATTTTCGAGATGGAATGCAACGTGTGGGGTTTCGTTACATGCTGAGATGATCGGTAGGGAATTCATAAAGATGGGTCATGAGATTAACGTATTCGCTCCGCTCATCCAGTCGGCAAACCTCTGGTGGCATCACAAGATAATAAGGGAAGATGAGGATTTCGTTGTTAGATGTTACGAAGAGATGGATCCGAATTTCAGAGGTGGAAAGATTGATTTTGAAAAGATTCTCGATAAGGAGTTCGATTTGTTCATAGTCGAATCATACACAAGCATCCCTTACAGAGATGTCGAAAATCTCGTTGAGCAATTGGATTGTGAGAAAAAAATTGTTGTTATTCACGAAGGGAGCAGAGATGATATAAGATATTCGAGCATGGATCCATTCGATCACATTGTCATCTTCGACGAGAGATATTACGAAGTCGTCGGATATGCGGGGAAGGTAAGAATAATCCCATATCCGTGTAATCCCGTAAAGAAGGGCGATAGAAAATTTGCCGAAGACATATTGACGTTCTTCAGCTTTGGCAGACAACCGGTTGAAGAATACAACGATTACATAAAAGCTCTCGACTTCCTTTCGGCTAAATACGATTTCATTTACAGAATCTTCAGGTCTGATGGTTTAATTCCGATAGATAAGCCTTGGCTGGAGCAGGTAAATAAAAGGATTCTTGCGGAGGAATTATACGATTATCTGCATTCAGCAGATATCCATCTTCTTCCTAAGGGGAATACGAGTAAAGTCGTTGTCTCCTCAACTCTCTTTCAGTGTCTCGGAAGCTTGGTTCCGACTGTTGTTCCGAATACGAGGCACTTCGAAAAAGTTGATAAAGATGCCGTAGTGATATACGAAGATTTAGACGATTTAAAAAGGAAGCTGATCAAACTGATTGAGGATGAGGATTTCAGGAATAAAGTAATTAGCTCCGCTGAGAGATACGTTGAGAAAAATAAGGCTGAGGTTATTGCAAAGAGATTCCTTGAGATCAGCTAATTCTATTTTTATCAAATATATCCATAAGCTCGGTAAGCTCTATCCTTCCTATTGCTACCGCAGAATCTGCTGCACCGTAGGATATCAAGAGGTGATCATCAACGATAGCTGCACCGCACGGGAATATTGTGAACGGGCGATCTCCGTATATTTCGTATGGTTCTTTCGGTTCCATTATGTAGTGTGGGGTGTATGATACGATCTCAAGCTTTTCGTTCATCAGAAGGGCGAAAGCACGGTATATCTTTGTCTCCCTGTCTATGCCGTGAAGCAGGACGATATATTCGTTATCAACTCTAACTGGAGGTGTTGACCACCCGATCTTCTCTTCGAATTCTGCTGCGTGCAATGCGAGAGCTGTGTTATTCACGACAACTTCCTTCAAACCATCCGCTTCAAGCGATTCCTCAGGAACCTCACTTATAACTGTATAGAAATTCTCATCCCTCATGTGAAGCCTGTGGAAGAGATGAAGCTTGTCGTTGCCTTTAACAAGAAAAGCATCCTTATCGCTTATGACGAAACCTCTAAGCTCATGTGGCAATTTGTAAACCGAAATTTTCTTCCACTCTCCTTCTTCATCTCTTACTGCAGTAATCGGCAACGTCCTTTCTGCTCTTATTGACGGATCGAAGTAGCTGACAGTTCTTCCGCAGTAAGTCATGAGAATCTTATTATCTATCGAATAAACTCTCGGATCCTCAACACCCCATATATCGTATTTGTTATTCGGAAATACCTTTATCTCAGCGGTGTAATGTCCTGAGAAAGCGTTAGATTGAATATCCCTGTATGGGATGAATATCTCAGCAACAGCACTTGCGTATGTGAAGTAGCCGAGAACTATTCTGGCGTATATCACGACTTCTCCGTTTTCGATAACAATTGAAGGGTTGAAAATCGTAACGGGATTATCTATGGGGTATCTTTTCAGATGAACCCTATTTGCGGTAATGACAGATAATCTTTCAACTATATCCTCGGTTTTGTTCTCTCTGCATATGCCTGCACTTACATCGCAAAACAACTTGAACATGCTTCTACAATCTTACAATTCTATTAAAGTTTTTTGCTTTTAACTTTGAAATTCAGAAACAGCAAGCGATAGATTATTAATTGTAAAAAACTATCTACATGATACTCGAAATAATTTCCGATTGGCGTTTGAGGGAATTTGAAGAGCATAAGAAGTTAAGAGAATCTGGAGGGATCGAGGTTACAGACCTGATAAGATGCCCGCTAAAAAGGAGTTTTGAAGAAAAGTATCCGGAATTGTATAAAGCATCAGCATACACACCAGCAACGATACTAGGCTCCTTAGTTCACTTAGGTCTCGAAAAAATTCTGTCAAATGAGTTAAATGCGGAGATAGAAGTTAAGCATGAAAGGAACATAGGGGAATACAAGATCGTCGGTAGAATAGATGCAAAACTCGGAAAAGTTGGGATAGAGATAAAATTTTCGAGAGCCGATTTCGAAATACCTTACGAGCATCACATCCTTCAGGTGAAAATATACAACTGGCTTTTCGATCTTGAAAAGACCGTTTTGATTTACATAACTCCCGACAGGGTTACGGAATTCATAGTAGATGAAAAGATGGAAGAGGAAGAAATAGTCAGACTAATTGTCGATAAAACGGCTCCGAGATACGATTGGGAGTGCAGATATTGCTTTTTCTCAGTCCTCTGTCCGAACAAAAAGAGAAAATCATAAATAATACTTCCCGGCACAAATTTTTGCTATCAAAGCGTTCCTCGCCTCAACGGAATATTTTTTAGCCGAAGCCGTTATAAGGCATGAGTATCCTCTTCTAAGCTCAGCTTCCATCTCTTTATGCTTTAGCTTAGCATTCCCTTCGAGAGCGAAGAGTATGTTGAAACTATTTATCTCAAATTCAACCTCGCCGTCTATTTTCATCACCTCAACTTCGAATTTATCCATCATAACCTTCCCTTTCTCACCTCTTTTCTCTCCAGCATCGGATTTCCTCATATTAAAAGCTTTCAGAGATTTATCGATGTGAGTTTCTCTGCCACTGAAATCGAATATTCTGTATGTTATGTTAGAATTCGTCGAGACTTCGAGAATCTTAGCTTTCTCAGCAAAATGAATTGTCCCGGCAGGAATCTTGAATGTGTCGAGGTTTTCTGCATCGAATTTGTTAATCTTCTTGATGATGCTTCCTTTCAACAGATCCTCTTTGATAACATCTTCGCTAAAGCCGACGTAAATCTTTCCTTCCCCAATAACAACCCATGCCTCATCTTTGCCACATTCCTTCTCTCCGAGCATCCTTGCAACATCATCGGACGGATGGACTTGGATACTTATCTTTCGGTTTATATCGAGCAGTTTCACAAGTATGGGCATATTATCCGATTTAATTTCACCCAGAATTTCCCTTTTGTATTTTTTTATAAGCTCTATGAGATTTATCCTGTGTCCGTTGATTGAGATGAAAGATGGCTTGGATGGATGAGCTGAGAACTCCCAAGATTCCCCTATTTTTTTATCTATCTTTAATCCTTTGAGGCTTTGTATCCAATTTCCACCCCACGCTTTTTCGACGAGATTCTCTTCCGCTTGAAAGAGGAATGGAGGCAAGCTCATGCATCCTTTTTGCCCTCTGAATTTTTAGAAATTTTGGTCCCAAAGATTCATCGAAAAAAATATTAAAAGAGTTTCCGAATTAGAAATAGGGTGATAAAATGGGTGTTTTGTGGCTAAATGAAATCACGAAAGATGATATAGCTCTTGCGGGCGGAAAAGGGGCAAATCTCGGAGAGTTGCTGAGAAATGAAATCCCTGTTCCGAATGGTTTCGTTATAGACAGTAGAACATTCATAGAATTCATGGAAGTTACGGGATTGAAATATCAGGTAACCGATATGTTGAGAGGATTAGATGTTGAAGATACGAACGCTTTGCAAGAAACATCGAGAAAGATAAGAGAGTTGATCGAGAATACGAAAATTCCTGAGGATATTGAAAAAGAAATCAGAGAGGCTTACAGAAAGCTATGCGAGGAGGAAGGTGAAGAGGTTTTCGTTGCTGTAAGAAGCTCGGCAACGGCTGAAGATTTGCCTGATGCGAGCTTTGCCGGACAGCAGGAGACTTACTTGAACGTTAGGGGGGAAGATGAGGTTGTTGAAAAGGTTAGAAAATGTTGGAGCAGCTTATACACTCCGAGAGCGATCTATTACAGAGTTCAGAAGGGTTTCAGGCATGAAGACGTTAGCATAGCTGTCGTTGTTCAGAAGATGGTTAATAGCGAGAAAAGTGGTGTTATGTTCACATCTCATCCAGTTACCGGGGAGAAGCTTTGTGTTATCGAAGCGGCTTTCGGTCTCGGTGAAGCTATAGTGAGCGGGAAAGTCAGTCCGGATACATACGTCTATGATAGAGTAAATAGGAAGCTTGTGGAGATGAAAATAGGAGAAAAGAAGATAATGATAACGAGAAATGAGAAAGGTGAGACCGTTGAGATCGAGCTTCCGCCGGAAAAGGCTAAGCAAAGAGTTCTGACGGATGAAGAGATTGAAGAACTTGTGAAGTTCGCAGAACTCATAGAAAACCACTACAACCAGCCTCAAGATGTGGAATGGGCTATTGAGAAAGGAAAGGTGTATATCGTCCAATCGAGGCCTGTAACGACTATAAGAGGAAAAAGAGAGGAGAAAGAGGAAGTAATAGAAGAGGAGGAAGAGATGAAAGTTCTTCTCAGAGGTCTCGGTGCTTCTCCCGGAATAGGCGTTGGTAAGGTTAAGATAATCTTCAGCGAGAAAGAGATAGATAAGGTTGAGAAGGGTGATATTCTTGTAACAACAATGACAACTCCAGATATGGTTCCGGCGATGAAAAGAGCTGCGGCAATAGTTACAGATGAGGGTGGCTTAACGTGCCACGCTGCAATCGTTAGCAGGGAACTCGGTGTTCCCGCTGTTGTCGGAACGAAAGAGGCTACGAAGGTTTTGAAAGATGGAATGATAGTTACGGTTGATGGGGAGAGAGGAGTTGTTTACGAAGGTGCTGTGGAGATCGAAGAGGAGGAAAAGAAAGTAGTTGCTCAGGTATCAGCAGGTAAGATAATTACCGCAACTGAAGTTAAGGTTAACATCTCGATTCCAGAAGCTGCTGAGAGAGCAGCCCAAACCGGAGCAGATGGTGTAGGCTTATTCAGAATTGAGCACATGGTTTTGGGGCTTGAAAAGCATCCGATGAAGTATATAAAGGACGGCGAGATAGAGTATTACATACAGAAGCTCTATGAGGGGATGAGAAAGGTTGTTGAGGCATTTTATCCGAGAACGGTATGGATCAGAACTCTCGATGCCCCTACGGATGAATTCAGATCTATGGAAGGTGGAGAGGATGAGCCGATTGAGGCAAATCCGATGCTTGGATTCAGAGGAATAAGGAGGGATCTGGCTGAGGATATCCATTTCAGAGCGGAGATGAGAGCTATAAAGAAGCTCGTTGACGAAGGTTTTACAAACGTCGGAATAATGCTGCCGCTGGTGTCGAATGTAGAGGAGGTAAGGAAAGCTAAGAGGATAGCTTTAGAAGAGGGGTTGCCTCTCGATAAAATTGAGTTCGGAATAATGGTTGAGACCCCAGCATCGGCACTCATAATCGAAGACCTCGTGAAAGAGGGGATAGATTTCATATCATTCGGAACGAACGATTTGACGCAATATACCCTTGCAGTAGATAGAAACAATGAGAACGTCTCGTATCTGTTCGACGAAACGCATCCGGCTGTCATGAAGCTCATAGAGCATGTTATAAATGTTTGCAAGAAGAACGGGGTAAAAACGTCCATATGCGGTCAAGCTGGCAGCTATCCGCATGTCGTTGAAAAACTCGTGAGAATAGGCATAGATAGCGTTTCGGCAAATCCAGATGCGGTTGAAAGGATAAGAGAGGTCGTTGCGAGAGTTGAAAAGAAGATAATGCTTGAAAAATTGAGGGAGCTTTGATGCTAAAAAAACTGATAGAGAGCTTGAAAGACACACCCGTAATAATGAAAGGTGATTATCCATATTTTATTCATCCTTTAACAGACGGAGTTCCAGAGCTTGACCCGGATATCGTTAGAGAAGTCGTTTCCGGGATAATAAAGGTAGCAGATCTGAACGTCGATAAGATCGTTACGATAGAAGCTATGGGAATACCTGTTGCAATGGCGTTAAGCCTATTAACAAACATTCCCGTCGTTGTCGTTAGAAAAAGGAAATATGATTTACCGAATGAAATCGTTGTCAATCAGCAAACCGGATATTCAAAGGGAAAGTTATACATCAACGGAATAAAAAGAGGAGATAAGGTTATGGTAGTTGATGATGTCATATCCACAGGTGGAACTGCATTAGCGACGCTAAAAGCTCTCGAAAAAGCTGGAGCTGTTGTTAAAGACTTCGTAGTGGTTTTTGAGAAAGGAGAGGGGGCTGAGAAGTTAAGGAAGCTCGGCTATAATGTGAAGTCCCTCGTTAAAATCGATGTCAGCAGAAATGGTGTCAAGGTCGTCGATCATATTTGAAAGATTAGATTTCAGCTTCGAGATAAAAGGAAAAAGACTTGGCATCCAGCTTCCCGACGGATTAAAGTATTACGCAAGCGAAATCGCAGAATTCTTTGAGAAAAAGGGATTCGAAGTCTTTCTCTCCGGGAAAGCATCATACGGAGCATGCGACATCGATTTGGACTTGTTAAAAATGGTAGATGTTTTACTGCATGTAGGGCATACTAAGCTTCTAAACTATAAGAACGTTATTTACGTCCCATACAAAGTTGATTATGAGATTGACCCTCAAACGATCAAGAAAAATTTGAAAGAGAGAAAGATTGCTTTAATAGGAACGGCAAACTACGCATGGAAGTTCAAAGAGGTTGCGAGGGTTCTTGAAAGCGTAGGATACGTTGTTGAGCTAAGGAGGGGTGTAAAGATGGAGTTCGACGGGCAGATTCTTGGGTGCAATTACTCATGTTTGAGAGATACCGAAAGCGATGCGATCCTCTTTATAGGAGACGGAACATTCCATGCAGTAGGCGCAGCTGTATATGCTGGGAAGAAGGTTTATGCATACAATCCTTTAACGAACGAGATGAGCATTATTGGCTCCGAAGATTTTCTGAAAAAGAGATATTTCGCTATTTCGAAAGCAAAGCTCTGCAACTCTTTCGGAATCCTCGTCTCAAAAAAACCCGGACAGAGAAGGCTTAGGTTGGCTTTAAAGCTTAAGAAGATGGCTGAAGAGAAAGGAATGAGAGCTGAGATAATCTTAGCAGATGAGATAACGAATGATCTCATAGAAAACTTCAACTTTTGCTGTTACATCAATACAGCATGTCCAAGAATAACATACGATGATTACATGAAGTTCAGCAAAACCATTATTTCTCCTCAAGAATTCGAAATAGCTCTCGGATTTAGAGAAGATTACGAGTTAGATATTATATGAGTTATTTATTAAGACCGATATAAAATATATTTTTTGACACGACAACATTAATCAATAACCTAATTACATAATATTAATTACAATGATGATAATAACCATCCAAAAGCATCTACTCAAAGTGAAGGTGAGAAAAATTGAGGCATTAATAGAAATAGATGACAATCTGAAATATAGAGTTTTGGATTGCAACCTAATGGGAGTCAGGTGTTTTGGCTGCGTTCCCTTTTGCGAAGCTATTGTTGCAGCTAAGGATTACGTATCGAAGAGAAGAAAGCCGAAAGGGGAGGTTATTGAGCTCAGCCTAAGCAATCAAAATTATTTAAAAATTGCAACACAAGATTAATGCATGAAAGTTGCGAAGGAAATAAAAGTAGGTAATCTGAACGTAAAACTCTTGCAGGGGGATATAACGAGATGCAACGCGGATGCCATTGTCAATGCGGCTAATAAGCATTTAGAGCACGGTGGCGGCGTCGCATATGTCATAGCAAAAGCTTGTGCCGGAGATGCATCAGAATACACGAGGATCAGCAAGGAAGCTATGAAAGAACAGATAGGGAGAGATTACATAGATCACGGAGAAGTTGTTGTAACACCTGCGATGAAACTCGAAGAAAGGGGTACAAAATATGTCATCCACACAGTCGGCCCTATATGTAGCGGAAGATGGGATGAGAGCTTGAAAGAAAAGCTTTACAAAGCTTTTATCGCTCCGATGAAGAAAGCGAATGAGATGGGATTAAATTCGATAGCGTTTCCTGCTGTAAGTGCTGGTATCTACGGATGTCCTCTCGAAGAAGTTGTTAAAACGTTTATGGATGCTGTCAAAGACTTCTCTGAAGAGAATAAGAGCCTAAAGGAGGTTATGCTCGTTATATACGATGAGGAATCCTTAAGAATAGCGGAAAAAGTTTTTGGCTGAGCAGAAATATTTATTAAACGAGGAGCATGATAGATGCACCACTCTAACGGGGGTAGCAAAATGAAATCGGCTTACGCATACATAAGGGATGCTTGGAAAAATCCCTGGGAAGGTTACATGGGTAAGCTTATGTGGGAAAGATTGCAGAAATGGAGAAGGGAACCGGCTGTTGTCAGGATAAAGAGACCCACCCGCTTGGATAGAGCGAGAGCTTTGGGATACAAGGCTAAGAAAGGTGTGATCGTTGTCAGAGTAAGAATCAGAAGAGGTGGCAGAAGAGCTACGAGACCGAACAAAGGAAGGAAGACGAAGAATCTTATGGTGAACAAAAAGACTCCGAAGAAGAGCCTTCAGTGGATAGCTGAAGAAAGAGCCGCAAGAAAGTATCCGAACATGGAAGTCCTTAATTCATATTGGGTTGGTGAGGATGGAAGATATAAGTGGTTTGAAGTAATTCTAATAGACAGATCGCATCCAGCGATTTTGAACGATCCTCAGCTTTCTGGCATCGCAAAGCAGAGAGGCAGAGTTTTCAGAGGTTTAACTTCAGCTGGAAGAAAATCGAGGGGATTAAGAAGGAAGGGCAGAGGTGCGGAGAAGGTCAGACCGAGCTACAGAGCCAACTTCAGGA
>CAZVXC010000014.1:0-6006 GCA_964631435.1 uncultured archaeon
GAAAGAGTCCACGTCATCGGCTTTAGCATGGGTGGTGCGATAGCTTACAACATCGATGCTGTTAGCTATTCAATCGTATCCTCACCTTTCAGCTTAATGTTCGACGAAGAAGCTTTAAGGGACATATATTCGAATGCAATTCTAAAGGGGACACTCAAAGGGTTAAAGGATTTTGAAAGCTTTAAAAACAGGTTTATCGATGAATTTCTATCGATAGCTCCAGAAAATGCTAAGCCGAAAAGGAACGTCTTAATTATACATGGAACCGACGATAACATCGTTCCCTTAGATCACGGGATGAAGCTTTTTAAACATTCAAAGAAACCCAAAAAATTAGTCATAATCGAGGATGGAGATCACTTCTTAAGAAAGAGGGTCGAGATATACGAGATTATTTACGAATGGATTGTTACGAAGGATAAAGAGGGTGAAAAAATAGAGAGCATCAGGATTTGATCTTATTCAAGATATCCTCTATCTGACTCCAAACTTCGTCTATGGATTTCGTCCCGTCAACTGTGTATAACACACCCTTATTCTTGTAGTAATCTATGAGCGGCTGGGTTTGTTCCTTGTAAACTCTCAGTCTTTCTTTAACCGTCTCCTCTTTATCGTCATCTCTCTGATACAGCTCTCCACCGCATTTATCGCATTTGTTATCTTCCTTCGGTGGGCTGTATATTAGATTATAGACAGCACCGCAGTTCTTGCAGGTTCTCCTATAAACAATCCTCTTTATTATCTCCTCATCCGGGACTTCGATATCTATTACGGCATCTATCTTCTTATTCATCTCCTCAAGGATTTCATCGAGGGCTTCAGCCTGCTTTATAGTTCTCGGAAAGCCATCGAGAATGAATCCTTTCTCGCAATCGGGTTGTGAAAGCCTTTCTCTAACGATTCCGATAACGACTTCATCCGGAACCAATTCACCTCTATCCATATATTCCTTCGCTTTCTTTCCAAGTTCTGTCCCCTTAGCTACCGCATCTCTCAGAATGTCTCCTGTTGATATTTGCGGGATGCCATACTTTTCTACGATCCTCTTAGCCTGTGTTCCCTTACCACCGCCGGGAGGGCCGAGAAGAATTAGGTTCATGTGCTTTATTATTTAGTAAATTATTAAAGCTTTCGCTTTTTTCGAAAAATATGGTGAAATGTGGAGAATGCAATGTTTTTGCATGCTACACAGGTGAGCTTGACAAAGCACCGAAATTCTGTCCTATGAGGAATATGAAAGATGTTATAGAGAATGCGGTATATGAAGGAGAAAAGAGGAGAATTGCAGAAGTTGCTGCAGAGATAGAGGCGGAAGGATATTTGAGATGGTGCAGAGTAGAGGAAACTGTAAAGTTTGCTAAGAGATGCGGCTTCAAAAAGATCGGCATAGCTTTCTGCATTGGGTTAAGAAAGGAGGTAAAGGTTCTCATTGATGTTTTGAAGAAGCACGGCTTTGACGTCTATTCAGTTGTCTGCAAAACCGGATCGATACCGAAAGAAAAAATGGGTTTTAAGAAGATAAGGGAGGAAAGGCGTGAGGTTATGTGCAATCCGATAGCTCAGGCTATGATTCTAAATAGTGTCGGAACGGATTTAAACATAATATTCGGATTATGCGTAGGACATGATAGCTTATTCATCATGCATTCAAATGCACCCGTTACGTGCTTGGTAGCTAAGGATAGGGTTCTTGCACATAACCCGATAGGAGCTATTTACAGCAGTCATCACTACTACAAAAGAATATTCGAGTGTTAAAGCTTGAACCAGCGGTATGACTGAATTGCAAAATTCGGAGAGAGCTAAGATTATTATGACATGCTCTCTGGGATTAAGATTGACTTAGATTCTCTTTTCGTTTTTTTATCGAAATTCCGATCGAAAATTCTCTGATGAGAAGTTCGCATTGATAAGCATTTATACGAGAGATTGAAGGAAATAAGCAAAGCTACAAATACACCTATCGCCGATCTCTTGGAGAGTAAGATTATTGAGCTTGTGGCGTTGTTTGATGCAAATTTGAAAAATGATGGTAGTGGGTCCGGCCGGATTCGAACCGGCGACCTTCGCCTCGTCAAGGCGACGTCATAACCCCTAGACCACGGACCCCGTATTCTGCTCTGAGCCATAGATTAATAAAAATTGCGGTATTAAGTTTTAAGCAATGTTCTCTCCCAATCGCTCAGAGATGGGCAGATAGTGCAACCTAATCTGTAAAAACCTTTGTAATAATACGGATTGAGGTCTAAATTGTTCATCAAAACGTAGAGCTGAACCATTGCTCCGCTCCAATATTTTATCGGAAAAATTTCCTTAAAGCGTTCCATTTCGATAATCTCAGGTCTTAATCTCCGATTTCTGCTCTCAGCATCTCTGTCTCCGATTATCAGCGTATCAAATCCTTCTTCTTTCACAGTCTCGTGTAAAGCTTTGATTTTCAGATTCGTGCACCACCTGTTCTCTATCTCAGGCATCCCATATTTCTCAATATCAAGCTCGATCCTCTTTGCTATCAGATCAATTCCGAGTTCATCGCATATCCGATTCACGTATTCTTCATTCTTAGGAACATCATAATTCGTTTTTACATAAATAGCTGTAACATCTTTTAACGCTTTCTTAGCCAGTATTAAGCATGCTAAGCTATCTTTTCCACCACTAAACGGAACTCCAGCTTTCTCAGTGTTCTCTCTTATGAATTTAATAGAAATATCCTCAAGCTTTTTCAGAAATATTCTGTTTCTCTCAATTAATCTCCGCAGCTCAATTTCCTTAGGTTCAACATCACTCAAACGCTCAACCCTCATTTTCTCCCCTCTTCTCTTGCTTAAAATAGCTTTGAGTTCCGGAACGTAAATTTCCTCAACGTTGTAAAGTTTTCTTAGAATTAAATTCCCTTCTCTTGTATCAATACCGATCTTAAGCAGGTTTTTGACGAAATCTACGCCTATAATGAAGTATTCGTCGTAATCAGGATGTATAGCCATTCTCATCTCGTTCTTTCGTGAAAATTCAAAAACGTCATCAAATTTCATACCAAGCCTGATTCCAGCTTTTGCAAACTCAAATCTCTTTCTAATCTCCTCTAATCTCGTATTTCTAACGGATTTTTTGTTTAATACAACAATATTGAATACAGGCGTTATATCGGCAATTTCCCTTTCAACATCTAACGCCATATCCATTTCATCTTTCCCGAAGAAGAATACGGGAATTCTATCGTTGAATACGCTTAGATCAAAATTATCGATATTCCTTATTCCTCCTAAGCTCGCTACTTCACATCTTAAAGCGTGGCTAAGAGCCTTTGCATCCTTTCTCGCCCTTCCGATTGCGACTATCACAAAATTTCGCTGTGCTATTTCAACTAAAAATCTTTCTGCAAAAAGCTTTAAAACAAATTGATTCCAACGCTAATTAGTGGTGAGTTAGCATGGCTACTGACATTCCAGTTAAGGAAATAATGACAAGAGAGGTCTGCACAGTTCCGAAAGAAGAGAATATCCTCAATGCTGCGAGAAAAATGCTTGAATTCGGTGTTGGAACAGTCGTTGTAGTCGAAGGTGAATCTCCAGTAGGGATCGTTACAGAGAGGGACATAATAGCTAAGGTTGTGTCAAAGAACAAGGTTCCGGCTGAGGTTAGCGTAAAGGAAGTCATGACATTCCCGATCATCACTATATCCCCAGAAACGAGTGCAAGAGAGGCTGGAAGGATAATGCTGAAGAGGGGAATAAGGAGATTGCCCGTTGTTAATAATAATAACAAGCTCGTAGGAATCGTTACTGATACCGATCTGTTATCATACTCAATTGATCTCGGAGAATATATCAAGTTTTTAAAGGAGGAATACGAGGAGATAAGCGAAGATGTCGAGTTCGGGAAATGTGAGAAGTGCGGAAAATTTGCCGAATTAAAAGATATTGATGGAATGAAAGTTTGTGAAGATTGTTACGAGCATTACAGGTGATCTAATGTTAAAAAATAGATTAGGAAGCGTTATGGATATAGCATCAACTAACGTCATAACGATACCACCGACATCGACTATCATGACTTCTATGAAAACCATGATAAAATACAGCTTCAGAAGAGTTCCGATAGCAGATGCCGGAACGAAGAGGCTTGAGGGGATCGTAACTGCAACTGACATACTGAATTTCTTAGGTGGCGGAGACAAACATAAGCTCGTTAAAGAGAGATACAACGGGAATCTAATCGCTGCCATAAATGAAGAAATTAGAGAGATAATGGAAAAAGATGTTATAACTGCGAAAACATCAGATTCTTGGGAGGATACGCTTGAGATAATGATCAAAGAGAAAGTTGGCGGAGTGCCGATCGTTGATGAAGATGACATCGTCAAGGGCATCGTTACAGAGAGGGATATGGTAATATTCCTCGCTTCTAAGCTAAGATACGATGGCTTAGTTTCGGATTATATGACGAGAGGAGTTATAACAGCGGAACCGGATGCGAGCATCGAGAACGTTATGAAACTCATGATTAAGAAGAAATTCAGGAGATTACCGATAGTGAAAGACGGAATACTGCTTGGCGTCATAACTTCAACATCCTTAGTCCACTACTTCTCCGGAGAGGCTTTCAAGAAATTGATAACGGGTGATGTCGAAGATGTCCTCTCTTTGCCAATCTCGAATTTACTTGTCAACGAGAAAATTCTGAAATATAAGGAACCTCTAACCTTCCGTCCAAATGCGAAGATAAGCGAAGTTGTCAAGGCTATGATTGAGAAAAATCAGGCTGCCGCACTAATAGTCGGAAATGAGCTTGAGGGGATAATTACAGAGAGGGATCTGATGAAATTCCTTTATAGCAAATGCTGAAATGTTCGTCGCTGAAGCACTAAATCTAACAAAGCACGCAGCCAAAAGGCTCGAAGAGAAAAACATATTGAGAGAAGCTTTCACGCCTCACAGCTTTTTTTCCGACGTAATCGAAGCTTACAGATTCGATAAGAAATTCGGAGAAATAGAGGAGGGAACTGTTGTTGCGAAAACGATAAATGGTGTCAGAGTAGTTAGGGGTTTTCCGAAAATTAGAAGGGCTTTAACTCTCTATCCCACTCTCATAAAGCATTTCGGAAACTTCGTCGCTGTTGAAGAAAAGATGAATGGATACAACGTTAGAATCGTTAGATTCGGGAAGAACATATATGCGATAACGAGGAGAGGATACATATGCCCATACACAACGGAAGTTGCGAGAGAATTGATAAATGCCGATTTTTTCAAAGAGTATCCCGACTACATGCTCTGCTGTGAAGCTGTTGGCGAAGAATCTCCTTACGTTCCGAAAGACATTTACGGCATAGATAGATTGGACTTCTTCGTCTTTGACATAAGGCATAGAGAGACGAACAAGCCGATAAGAATTAGGGAGAAGCAAAGGATATGCGAAGAATTCGGATTGAAGTATGCAGAGATCTTCGGCATCTTTGAGACGAAAAAAGCTCATGAGGAGATCAAAGAGATAATACTGAGGCTCGGAGAAGTGAAGAGAGAAGGCGTTGTTATAAAAGACCCAGACATGGCTAAGGAGCCGATGAAATACACGACTTCGGAAACAAATGCTGAGGACTTAAGATACGCTTTCAGGTTTTTCAACGACTACGGAAAGGACTTTATGTTCTCAAGAATAGTAAGAGAAGGATTTCAGAGCTGCGAATTCAATGAGAGCGAAGAGGAATTTAGAGAAAGATGCTTGAGGCTCGGCAGAGCGATATTAGAGCCAATGGTTGAAAGCATAAAGGATGTTGCCGAGAAAAAGAAGGTTGTTGAAAGAATCAGGCTGAGATTTAAGCAATTGGAAGTCTTGAATCTATTCTTAGAGCATCTCAGAAAAGGCGGAGTCAATTTCGAGATTCGGGAGATAAAAAAGGAAGGAAAGGAGATTGTTTTAATAATCGACAGAATTATGAAAAGCACAACAGATAAAATAAAACATCATCTAAACGGAAATCCATGGTGAGCGTTGGAATCGATG
>CAZVXC010000014.1:6016-16232 GCA_964631435.1 uncultured archaeon
TGCCGGAACTAAAAGCTACGGAATATACGTTTTTGAGGATGAAAAGCATTACGAAATCGAATCTTCTCAAATCCGAGATGATCCAGAAGGTTTTATAGATTTCCTTAAGAATCTCGAATTTGATATAGCTGCTGGGCTCTCTGGATACGGTTTGCCTGTAAAAAAGATGGAGAGCATCGATGAAAGAGATTTTTTTTATATGACGCTAAATCTCGATAGATCATCGACGATAGGATTAAGAAAGGTGATAGAGGCGATAAAGAGGGAGAAGCTGAATATTTACACAATTCCGGGAGTAATTCATCTGAAAACCGTTCCAGATTACAGAAAGATAAACAGGATAGACATGGGAACTTATGATAAGGTTTGCTCAACCGCATTGGCGTTGTATGAATTCGGATTGGATGAGAGTTTCATACTCGCAGAACTCGGATACGGATTTAACGCATTCATAGCTGTCGAAAAAGGGAGAATTGTAGATGGAATCGGTGGAACATCGGGATTTCCGGGATATTCAAGTATATCTGCGATAGATTGTGAGCTTGCGAATCTCATAAATCTGTCAAAGAAGACTGTATTCTCAGGAGGGATAAAAAGCTATTTTCTCGATAAAAAAATGGATTTCAATGCAGAAATCTTTTCAGAATGGGTTTTGAAAGGCATCAATTGTTTGAGAGCTGTTCTTAAGGCAGATACGGTTATGCTTTCCGGAAGGTTTGCGAAAGAAGTTTATAAGTTCGTTAAAAAGGAATTTGATGCTAAAATCTTAAGAAGCAAAGGTAAAGCGTCAGCTCAAGGCGCAGCCATAATTGCGAACGGGTTAAGCGGTGGGGAATGCAGAGATATTGTCGAGAGGCTCGATTTGTTGAATGCTCGTGGAACTATTTTCGATTACCTGACATCCGACATCAGGAGTATGCTTAAGAATCTTCGGCTCTGAAAAACAATCCTTTGTCAGCATCGAGCATAAGGCCTTCGAGCATTATTTCGGCATCTTTATCAACGGCAAAGACAATTCCATCGATTTCCTCTCCTTCAATTTTCTCCTTAAACACCTCTATTTTCGCTGAGATCGTGCAGGTGTATGCTAAGCTTATCTTCACACTCCTTATCCCTCTCTCCTTAAGATACTCTATCGCTCTCTTCGTAACCTTCATCGGTGTTAGTATGTCTGATCATATATTTAGGTTTGCGAGAAGGGTGTATGTTATCGAAGCAATTAGTGGTATCGTGAAGTTATCCTCAAATTTCCTGCCATCTGCGAGAGAAGCAATCAAAGCGGAAAAGAATGATGGGATTGGTTGAGTATCGAATAGAATCGATAAGACGAAAGAGACGAGGATAAAGCTCGGAATAGCCAATTCCTTTCTTATCCTTTTTACTATCCCGCTGATTCCATCTCCGCCGAAAGCACATGATGCTGCAACTATGCAAGCTTCTTCGCTTGCGAGAAAAGTTATGGATGAGAATGCGATGCCTGTGTATAGATAGCTCGCGAAAGTCTTTCTTTCATGATTCCTCAAGAACCTTAACTCTATCTTTCCCTTGATCCGCAGAATCTCCAGTATGAATGCTACGGCTGTTAAGGCGAAGAATATAATAGAAACGCTGTTTTTTCCAAGAATGAGTATTCCGGGGATGTAAAATAATCCGATAAAATGAATAGCTTTTCTTTTGAGTTCATCATACATCATCTACTCTTCAAGCTCTTCAAATCCCCTTTTAAGTTTTTTGTATGTCTCAGCAACAGCCTCTGGAATTATTTTTACGTCCGCAAGAACTGGTATGAAGCTCGTATCCCCTTCCCATCTCGGAACTATGTGGATATGGAGATGCTGCTCTATTCCCGCTCCCGCAACTTTTCCTATGTTAATTCCTATGTTGAACCCGTCCGGTTTCATTACCTTTTTGATAACCTTAACAGCCTTCTTCGTCAATTCAAGCATTTCAGCACCTTCCTCCTCGCTCATTTCCTCTATCTCCTTGAAATGTCTATACGGTGCGACCATAACATGCCCCGGATTGTATGGGTAGTTATTTAGGATCACAAAGCATCTCTTTCCCCTATAAACTATCAACCTTTCCTCGTCTCTGTTTTCTTTTGGAAAATCGCAAAATATGCAGCCCTCATATTTCGGAGCTTCTATGTATCTTATTCTCCAAGGTGCGAAAATCTTCTTCATAGCCCTAACATAAGCTATTGAGATTAAAGGTTGTCGGTTTTTTCACACACTTCAAATTGGCTGCAATTAGTTTCATAGGTTCGGTTTTGTTGAACAAAGTGCTATAAGCACCCAAAAATTTATATAATTGATTAACTTAAATTTTAACGAAAAAAAGTTAAGGGGGTGTTTTAATGGAGCTTCCACTCGCACCCGTTGAGAGAATTATAAGAAAAGCCGGAGCACAGAGAGTTAGCGAAAATGCAAAGAAAGCACTCGCGGAGGCAATAGAGGAATATGCGTTGCAGGTTGCGAAGAAAGCGGTTGAGCTTGCGAGCCATTCCGGGAGAAAGACTGTGAAAGTGGATGACATCAAGCTTGCGGTTAGCAGCATGAAATAATCCTATTTTTATTTTTACGATATTGCGCTAAAATTATATTCAGCATTTAGAACTGCATACCTAATGCCAGTTGTAACATTGTTCTGGGATGAACTTGAGAAAATGGTCGGGAGAGATAGAGAGGAGATTCTGAGAAAGCTACCTATGCTCGGATGCGATATAGAGAGGGTTGAAGAGGATCACATAGATGTCGAATTTTTCCCGAACAGGCCGGATTTGTATAGTGTTGAAGGTGTTGCAAGAGCTTTAAGGGGTTTCATGGATATAGAGACGGGCTTTATAGAATACGCTGTTAGAGATGGAAAATGGAGGATTCAGGTTGATGAAAAGGTTTTGAATGTCAGACCGAGAATCGTCGGTTGCGTTGTTAGGAATATTAACGTTAATGAAGAGTTGTTAAGATCGATCATTCAAATTCAGGAGGATTTGCACTGGACGATAGGCAGGAATAGGAGGAAGATGGCTATAGGTATTCACGATCTGAGCAAAGTTAATTTCCCCCTTAAATACACAGCGGTAGATGAGAATTTCTCATTCGTCCCTCTCGATTTTGAAAGGGTTATGAGCATAAAAGAGATTCTAACGGAGCATCCGAAAGGAATAGAATACGGGTATATATTGCAGAATAGCAAAGCTTACCCGATGATAATAGATGCAAAAGGCGAAGCTATCTCCTTCCCGCCTATAATAAATGCGGAAAAAACGAGAGTTAAAGAGGGGACGAAAGATTTGTTCATAGATGTTACGGGATTCGATGAGAATGTTGATAAAGCATTGAAGATACTTGTAGCGATGTTTTCCGATAGAGGAGGAGAGGTGGAGAGGGTCGAAATAGTGTATCCAGATAGGATAGAGAAAACACCCGATATGACGCCGGAGGTAATGAAGATAGATAAGAGGGAGATTTACTCGCTGCTCGGATTTGAGATGGGAGATGAAGAGATTCTAAAGGCACTTGAAAGAATGAGATTCGGTGCCGAGCTAAATAAAGATGAAATTGTCGTTAAGATCCCAGCATATAGAGCAGATATAATGCATTCTTGGGATGTGATAGAGGATATTGCGATTGGATACGGATACGATAAGATTCCGGCAGAATATCCGAGAAGCATGGGCATAGGAAAGGAGCATGAGTGGAATTATTTGAGAGACATCGTGAAGGAGATAATGATCGGGTTAGGCTTCACAGAAATCATAACCTTCACTTTGACGAACGAAAAGGTAATGTTCGAATACATGAACAGAAATGCGAAAGCTTGGAAACATTACGTTCCGCTTATGCATCCTCTCACAGAGGAACACACAATTTTGAGAACAGACCTTCTGCCGAAGCTGATAGAGATTCTGAAATTCAACAAACATGAAGAAATGCCTCAGAGGATTTTTGAGGTAGGAGATGTCGTTGTCGGATTGGAGAATAGATTAAGGCTTGCCGCATGCTCAACACATGCGAAAGCGAATTTCTCAGAGATAAGAAGCGTTGTTCAAGCTGTTATGCACGAATTGAATCTGAGCTGGGATGTAAAAGAGAGCGAAGACGAGGCATTCATAAAAGGAAGAAGAGCGGAGATAATTGTGAATGGCGAGAGCATCGGAGTTTTCGGGGAGATTCATCCTGAAGTCCTTGAGAGATTCGAATTGAATATGCCCGTCGTTGGATTCGAAATCGATTTAACGAGTGTTTTTAACACAGGCACTCTTATCTAAACGGAAATTATTTATATTTTCGAAAACAAATAGGTATGGTGGAAGTATGGAAAACGGTTTTATGGGTAAGATTTTAAAAGTGGATCTCTCAGCGGGAACATTGGATGTCCTAAAACTGGATGAAAACGTTGCAAGAAATTATCTCGGCGGGAAAGGATATGCGACGTATCTGCTTTATCAGTATTTAACCAGATACGAGAAAGAAGGGATGAATCCGAAAGATATCAATCCTCTGGGGGATGAAAATGTCCTAATCTTCGCTACCGGTCCTGCGACAGGTGTTACAGGTTTTCCCGAATCTGGAAGGTATCATGTGATGGCTTTAAGAAGTCCGCTAACAGGTGGGATCTCCTCTGCGAATAGCGGAGGAAGATGGGGGCCGTATCTGAAATTTGCTGGATTCGATATGATCGTCATCGAAGGCTCCGCAGATAAGCCCGTTTATCTCGAAGTTGTCGATGGGTGTGCTGAGCTAAGGGACGCTTCGCATCTGTGGGGCAAGAACGTTTTCGACACAACGTCATCGCTAACGGATAGATACGACATAGATGTTAGCGTAGCCTGCATAGGGCCAGCCGGAGAGAATCTCGTTAATTTCGCATGCATAATGAACGACAACCACAGAGCAGCCGGACGAACGGGAGTTGGAGCGATAATGGGGAGTAAGAAGCTTAAAGCGATAGTCGTAGGAGGGAAATTCAGGCCTAAGGTTGCGAAGCCCGATGAATTTAAAGAGGAGTCGAAGAAGGCTTTGGAGAAGGTCAAACAGAACTCTGTTACCGGAGAGGGCTTGCCCAAATACGGGACAGCTATACTCGTCAATATAATAAATGAGGCTGGTGCGTTACCATACAAGAACTGGCAAGACGCTTATAACGAGAAAGCTGATGATATAAGCGGAGAAACGCTTGCCGAAAAATATCTCGACAAGAATCATGCATGCTGGGGATGTATGATAGCTTGCGGGAGAGCGAGTTCGGTCAAAAACGGCTGTTTCCAAGTCATAAAGTCGGAGGGGCCGGAATACGAATCAATATGGGCGTTAGGAAATGCGACAGGTGTGATCGAGTTGGATGCTGTTATCAAAGCAAATCATCTGTGCGATGAACTCGGCGTGGATACGATAACAATGGGTTCAACTATTGCATGTGCTATGGAATTATACGAAAGAGGCCTGATAACGCTCGAAGATACGCAAGGCATAGAATTCAAATTCGGGAATGCTGTTGCTCTGATAGACGGCATATGGAAGACAGCTTACAAAATCGGCATAGGCAAGTTCCTTGCTTTAGGCTCTAAGAGGCTTTCGGAAATATTCGGACTCGATGCATCTATGAGCGTTAAGGGCTTAGAAATGCCGGCTTACGATCCGAGAGGCATAAAGGGTATAGGACTAAATTACGCAACGGCAAACAGAGGCGGCTGTCATGTTACCGGCTACACAGTCAGTCCTGAAGTCTTAGGAATTCCGGAAAAGATCGATCCGCTGAGCTACGAAGGGAAAGCAAAATGGGTTAAGACTTTCCAAGACTTTACATGCGTCGTTAACTCGACCGTAAATTGTCTGTTCTCAACCTTCGCATTAGGTGCCGGAGATTATGCTGCACTCCTATCTAAGGTAACGGGATGGGAGCTAAGCACTGAAGAGATCATGAAAATCGGGGAGAGAATATACAATCTCGAAAGGCTGATAATTAACAAGTTCGGATTTGACGGAAAAGATGACACACTCCCAGAAAGACTCTTCAACGAGCCGATAAAAAGCGGCCCGACTAAGGGAGAGGTCGTTAAGAAAGATGAATTCGAGAAAATAAAAGAGGAATACTACAAACTGAGAGGATGGGTTAACGGAAAGCCGAGTGAAGAGAAGCTCAAGGAACTCGGTATAATCTAATTTTTTGTAGCAAGATTTTTGTATTCGTAATTCTATTTTTAGCTATGTGCGAATCTAAGGTCGTTTTTAAAGGAGATGGTGGAGAGACTGTCGTCATGGAAGACGTCATAAGAATCGAAGTGGAAGGAGAAAAATTAAAAATGTTCGGCCTTCTTGGGGAGTATAAGGAGATAAAGGGTAAGGTCGTCCTGATGGATTTCAAGAATCATAAGATTGTTGTGGAGGGATAATTATGAAGATTAAGGTTGCGATAAACGGATACGGAACGATAGGCAAGAGAGTCGCTGATGCGGTCTCTTTGCAGAGAGACATGGAAGTTGTTGGCGTTACAAAAACGAAGCCCGATTTCGAGGCGAAGCTTGCGACGAAAAAGTATGATCTGTATGTTGCGATACCTGAGAATGTTGAGCTCTTCGATAAAGCTGGCGTGAAAGTAAATGGGACTGTAAATGATCTGATAGAGAAGGCGGATATAGTCATAGATTGCTCTCCGAACAAAATTGGAGCTAAGAACAAACCGATGTATGAGAAAGCAGGAGTTAAGGCTATATTTCAAGGCGGGGAGAAGAAGGATGTCGCGGAAGTTTCCTTCAACGCCTTAGCCAATTACGACAAAGCTGTCGGAAAGGATTTTGTTAGAGTCGTCAGCTGTAATACAACAGGTCTTTCAAGGGTTATAGCTTTGGTTAAGGAGATTTACGATATAAAGAAGGTAAGGGCGACGATGATAAGGAGAGTTGTTGATCCGAAGGAAGACAAAAAGGGGATAGTCAATGGAATAATTCCCGATCCTGTGAAGCTTCCGTCTCATCACGCATTAGATGTAAACACAGTTCTACCAGACGTGAACATCGTAACGACGGCATTTAAAGTTCCAACAACGCTGATGCATCTTCACAGCATAAGCATCGAACTCGAAAGCGAAGCTGATGTTAGAGATGTGATAGATAGATTTGAGGAAGAGCCGAGAATCCTTTTAGTTTCGGAAAGCGACGGATTCACATCAACAGCTAAGGTTATAGAGTTTGCGAGAGAGTTCAGAAAGAGATACGACCTATTTGAGAACGTTATATGGAGGGAGAGCGTTAATTTCGCTGATAACGAGTTATATGTAACTCAAGCGATACATCAGGAGGCAATAGTAGTTCCAGAAAACATAGATGCCATAAGGGCGATGTTCGAAATCGCAGGAAAAGAGGACAGTATGAAGATGACGAACGAATCACTCGAAATTGGAACTCTAAGGATTTAGCCGAAAATTTCGGAAGTTATTTATATTACCCAACACAAATATTTTATCGCTCATGAAAATATAAGAATTAATAATGTAAATCTTAGGTGGGATAATGAAGCTAAAGATAACGTATTGGGAGGATTATGTTGGGGGGAGAGTAGAGGAGAGGGAGATAGAATTAAAGCCGTTTGGCTACAGGATGGCGCCGATCACACAGTGGAAGTGTTTGGTTGCGATGGAGGATAAGGAAGTTAAGAAGGGGGAGCCAGTTGTTTTGAAAGTTAGAGCATTTGATCTTCCGGAGAATACGATGGTAGGTCCTTTAAACATAATGAGACATGCTTACGGAACTGTAATAGATATTGTGGAATGCGGGATTCCAACGAAGGTTGAAGAGGAGAAATGTATAAATCAAGTCCTCTTCTTGCCTATCGAAGATGGCTCAATCAAAGAAGGAGACCTCATCGGCGTCCTTAAGGTCTTCTTTATCAAAACTGGTTTGTTAAGTAGGTTGTTTGGTATAAGACCTCCGAAAGTTGAGCTAAGTGAAGAAATTATCAAAGCTAACATAACTTGGAGAGATAATGGTAATGTATTCAGAAAACCCATGAGAACAGAAGTTTTCGGTTACATAAGAACGCACATAGGCATCTGGGAGACGTTAGTAGCGGAGGAAGAAGTGGAAATTAAGGCTGGGGAAATTGTTAGGGTTAAGATAAGGGAGATTGAATTACCGCCGAATACTGTTGTTGTTCCTCTTTCCGTAATGAGAAATGCTTACGGAACCGTAATTGATGTTATCCAGCTCGGAAAACCTTCTAAAGTTGAAGAAAGTAAAAAAATCCATCAGGCTATATTCTTGCCAGTCCAAAATGGTAAAATCAAAAAAGGAGACCTTATTGGCGTCATAAACGTCTATTACGTCGGTGTAAAGGAATTAAAGCCGATACTGATAGAAAAATACTCTCAGAAAGTTAATTTGGTTTACGAGGAGAATGGAGAAATTAAGAGGAAGGAAGTTGTTATCGAGCCGTTCGGTTATAAGCGAAAACCTATCGCGAGATGGGAATGCATGGTAGCGGATGAAAATAAGAAGGTTAAGAAAGGAATGCCAGAGATTGTTAGGATTAAGAGGATAAAGATTCCGAAGAACACCATAATATATCCACTTGCGATAATGAGGCACGCTTACGGAACCATCGTTGATGTCTGTTGCGATTGTCCAATCTGGAAGGTCGAAGAGGGTGGAGCAATAGATAGAGCCGTATTCCTGCCGCTAATGGACGGTGAGATTAAGGAAGGCGAGTTGCTTGGGGTAATCAATCTATACTCAATTGAACTCAATCCAATAGAGATAATAAGAGAGCTATACGAAAAGCTCTTGAAGATGTCTGAGGAAGAGCGTATGGCTTACGTTGAAGCTTTGCAGTAACTATGTCCGGGAAAATATTGTTGGTAATGGACGAAACAGATAGAAGGAAGGTAGCATTCGAGAGATATCTAAGGTTAGCCGAGATGGGGCTAAAGGGGGATGTCTATCTGCTGTTTGTCAAGGAGATGGGGGTCCCTCCGATAGTTTCTGAAAAGGGGGAGTTGAGTGCGTATCAAAGGATGATGTCCGATGCTCTAAGAAAGCTCGAAAATACCGGACTTAAAGTTACGGACATAAAGGTTACGTTCAGCAGGATTCCAGACAGAATACTAATGCTTGAAAAGGAATTGAAGCCTGAGATAATAGTTATGGGTGCGAAGAAAAGTCCAGTATCCAAATTATTCGGAAAAGACCTTGCGAAGTCTTGCTTAAAAAATCAGACGCCACAATAATCTTTTGCAGGGATTGAAATACTCGAAATCATAATTTTCCTTTTTTCTCTCCTCATAGGTGTCGACGGTGGTGTTGTCTTTGTTCCGCTTTTAACAGCTTTTTCAACTCTTAACGTCGATTACATCAGAGGTGCCGGAGTTATGGTTGCTCTAACGAGTGCGATGGCTTCATGCCAATGGCTATGCTAAGGGGTTACACAAATTTGCGTGTCGTTCTGCCGATCGTTCTTTCTTGGCGGTTATCTCGGTCTTTACATCTCAAGAGAGTTTCCTCGGGGTAAGTATTACATAACGCTACTTTCCTTATATAAAAGATCTTTTTTATGGATGGCAAATGCTACGAGCAGAGTTTAGGATCAGAAATAACTTATAAAACGTGCAACACTCCTCTTGCCCTTATATTCTTTGCAGGAGTCGGATTAATAGCGGGAATGTTCGGCTTAGGTGCCGGATGGGCTAATGTTCCCGTATTAAACCTCGTAATGCTTCTTCCGATAAGAGTTGCTGTCGCTACGAGCATGCTGATAATACTTCTCAATACATCGATCGCTGCATGGGTTTACATATCGAAAAATGCGGTTATTCCTGCGATAGCTGTTCCAGCTATTATCGGAATGACGATAGGGTCGAGAATAGGTGCTGAACTGTCTCTTCGCATCAGACCGAGAACGATTCGTTTGGCTGTTATGTTCATAATGCTGATTGCATCTGTTACAAACATCTACAAAGGATTAATAGGAATTATGGGTGTATAGCATGAGCGAGCGAACTTTTGCAAAGATCGTAACGATCTTATTTTACATCGGTCTCGCATCATCTTTCGGCTCGTTCATCGCAAGCAAAATTAGTAATAACGAGATGTGGGTGCGTTTAACATTTTACAGCATTTTTCTCCTCACATTAGCCCCATTTATAGCTCTTGTGATCTCCTTCTTTTTTGCTGACAGAAAGCTTAAAATTTTAAAAATACTCGTCATTATCGAGATAATTTTCG
>CAZVXC010000015.1:0-15603 GCA_964631435.1 uncultured archaeon
CTTCAACCCCAATGCATTCGCTATCTCAAAAATTTTTTTTTTTTCTTCCTCAATATCATCGCTCTCGATTTCGATTTCGACGAAGTCTCCGAGATTTTCGAGGTGGTCCAAGCATATTATCGCATCGCCGTATCTGTAAATCTTCCTGAGCTTTCTAACCTTTCCAGCAACTCTGAATCCAAGTTTTTCAAAGAGCTTGAAAGCTCTTTCAAAGCTATCGACCTCTATCTTTATCTCTTCTCTTGTTTTTGTCTCAGCATCCAGTTTCTTACCTTTGTAGGTTACTTTTATTCCCTCAATGTCTCTCCTTATCCTTAAAGCCTCATCGCTCTCTCTAAAATCTTTGCACGGATGGTTAAAGTAGATGTCATCTTCAATCTTTTCTATAACGAATTCAGCGAAATTTTTAAGAATATTTTCGATGGCTGAGATGTCAGCGACTTTAAATTTAGCTTCAACCTCCATAGAGTTTTTTATTTGAGGCTGTAAATAACATTAACCATACATTTTTAAATCCTTGTCTGAATGCTGAGAAGAGGTGATGGAATGATAAAAAAGGGTGATTTCGTTAAGATAAGCTATACCGCAAAGCTTGAAGATGGAAGTGTGATAGATTCGACTGATGAGAATGTTGCAAGAGAACACGGGATTTACGCTGAAGGAGCAAGATACGGGGATATTATAGTTATTGTAGGCGAGGGGCACGTTGTTAAAGGTCTTGACGAAGATATAGAAGGAAAGGATGTCGGCTACAAAGGAAGCATTGAAGTTCCGCCTGAGAAAGCATTCGGAGAATATGATCCAGAAAAGAGAGACGTCATATCGATATCAAAGTTTAAGGAGAAACCTCAACCGGGGCAGAGAGTGAAAATAGGGGATAAATACGGGATTGTTGAGAAAGTCATAGGGAGGAGAGTTATAGTTGATTTCAACCATCCATTAGCCGGGAAAAAGATTACATTCGATTACGAGATCAAAGAAATAATTGAGGGGGTTGAGGAGAAAATAAAGGCTATATTCCAGATATATACGGGGAACGACGTTGCTGTAAGCGTAGAAAACGGAAAAGCTGTTATTGAGATACCGAAGGATGCTTTATTCAGCCAATACTTCATGCTCGGCAAATACACCATCCTCGATCAGATATTCAAGCATATACCTGAGATAAATGAAGTTGAGTTCGTTGAGAAATTTGAGAGGCCGAAAGAGAAAGAAGAAGAGGGAGGAGAAAAGAAGGAAGGATGATTTCGGCTTATACGAGGAATATGCAGAGTTGAATATTTCTAAAGCTTTATGCTCTAAACTTGGATACATTTTACTTTAATTCGTTAGGGGCTATAGCACGTCACATTCGCAAAATTAAATATTTATTTAAATCGCATCTTCTCTATTTTATGTTCAAAATCATCTAATCAATAACTAAATATACAGCAAGAATTAAAGATGCTATCTGCAAGCTAAATCAACTATATTCCTGTAAATCTTCGAAACCTTCACGATCTCATCGATATAAACGAACTCGTTGTCCCCATGCAAATTCTCCCCCTTTGGGCCGAGATAGAACGCTGGAATGCCTTTACATCTGACATGCCTCGCATCTCCGACTCCTAAGCTGACGACAGCTTTCGCTCTCATCCCTTCCATCTCTATCGCATCTCTGATCAGATTCAATAGCATTAAATCTCTCTGCCTATCAACTCTATCGAGAGAAAAGCCGAAAGCTCTAAGGTAACCGATTATCTTCACATCCACTCCTTCATATGCGATATACCCTCTCAAGCTTTCCGGAGACAGCCATGGAGCGATTCTTATATCAGCCTCTATCTCGCATTTATCCGGCACTACATTCCTCTTTACCCCTCCCCTAATTATCGAGGGATTGAAAACGACATCTCCATTGCCTCTATATTCGATTTCGAGGTTCAACTCTCTCAACTTACTGAAATAGCTATCTCTATCTCCCCTTACTTTCGAAAGTTCGTTCACTGCATCTATTATGAACTTCGATGCCCTGTAAATCGCTCCTTTCTTAACATCTGCCGTCGCCGTATGTCCGCTTTCACCGAAAACTTCTATTTTAGCAGAAACAACATGAGCCTGAGCAACACCGATTTTGTTTGAGCCGAACGGTTCACCTATGATGACGAAATCTGGATTCAGACTTTTCATAACGATTCCGAGTCCGAGCTTTCCGCCAACTTCTTCATCCGCTGTAAACGCAAGCTTTATTCCCGCATCTCCTTCGTAATTGTGAAATGCAGATATTATGGCCACAACACATCCCTTAGCATCACAACTCCCCCTCCCGTAAACTTTTCCACCCTTAACTCTCGGTTTAAGCATGCTGTCATCTCCCGGAACTGTGTCGAGATGGGATGTGAATAGGAACTCAGGCTTTCCGTCAGATATCTCAACAACGAGATTATCTTTGCCATTATTCCCGATTATTTTTGTTCTGAAAGACGAAAACATTTTCTCGATATATTCAACTGCATCGCTCGTTAATCCCGGCGGATTTCTCGTATCTATCTTGATAAGGTCTGTCAGTATCTTTATTATGTCCATAAAGGCTTTAAGAGAGATGTTCACATAACATTTATTGGGTAATACAAAAGTAATACAAAGCTAAGAGATTTATGCAGGTTGAAGCAGCTTAAATTATGTTTAAGGTTATAAAGGGGGATGATTTCTCGGATTTGCTCAAAGATGATGTATGCTTTATCCTATGCATAGGGAATACAAAGACGGCCGAAATAGCTGGAATAACTGTTGCCGGCGAGAGCGAAGAGTTGATAAAATTTACTCCGCCCGCAGACGCTGAGCTTCTGTATTATGGAAGATGCAAAACCATACCATTCCCACCTGTTACGCCAGATGGAAAGCCTACGCCAGCTGTTATAACATACACAGCCTTAAGGCTCTTAGAAACACCTCTTTTCGTTGTAGATAGCGGAGTTATTGTGAAGCCTAAGATTCCATATTACAGCATAAACGCACCGACCGGCGAAAACATCGCTGAAAGAAGTGCTATGGATATCGAAAGGGTTAAAGAAGCTTTCGAATACGGGAAAATCCTTGGAAGAGAGATTTCGAAGGCGTTCGATGCTGTGATGATAGGAGAAAGCATTCCAGCAGGAACAACGACAGCGGGAGCTGTCCTTAAGGCTATGGGTATGGATGCTAAGGTTTCCTCTTCGATGCCGAACAATCCGATTGATTTAAAGATGAAGGTTATTGAAAAAGCTGTTAAGCGAGTAAAGAGCGAAGATCCCCTTGAAATCCTCGCTGAAGTCGGTGATCCCGTTCTCTTAGCCGTAGCGAGCATAGCAATAGGGTCGAAGAAGCCAGTTATCCTTGCGGGAGGAACCCAGATGGCTGCTGCAGCGAATCTGATCTTAGCTCTCGATACGAAGGAGGTTTACATAGCAACAACGAAATACATAGCGGATGACAGAAGTGCGGATATAAAAGCTATAGCTCCTGTAAGCGTTATAGCTGCCGATCCTCAGCTTGAGAGATCAACAATAAAGGGGCTAAGAGCTTACGGAGAAGGATTCGTTAAAGAAGGAGTTGGTGCGGGAGGTGCTACGCTCTTAGCTTACGTCAAAGGGATCAAGCCAGATGAATTCCTCAAAGAGATTGAGCTGAGCTATAAAGTGATTACTTCCCGATAATTTTCGGATAAATTACTTTTTTAGCATATATGAGGTCTTCAAACGTATCTATCTCAGCCCATGGCAGATTTTTCGTTGGGGAGTAATTTACTATGCCCCCTTTATCTATCAACCTCTGGAAGGCATGCTCGTAAAATACGCCCTTTCCGTGAATTGTCATGGTCTCATTCAGTGCATTTCTAAATTCGCTGACCGATTTCTCAGGAACTTTCGTTATGCCGATGTATTCGCCATGAGCTTCATCGGGATCGATTTCTTTGCTTATCTTCTTGACCCTATCACCTTCTATCACAACTTTCATATCTTCTTTGCTCAGATTCTCTCTGATATCGACTGTTATCGTTAAATTTTCTTTATTGCAATCTTTGAGCAATCTGAAAATATCGGGATGATAGACAATATCAGAATTCAGAATGTAATATGGCTCTTCCAAATTCCTGATAGCAAGATAAAGGCTGTATATGTTGTTCGTTTCATCGTATTTTGAGTTGTGGATGAAGTTAACGCTAATTTTCGGATAATTTCTTTTAACAAATTCCCTGATTTTGTATGCTTTGTATCCGGTTACAATGATTATATCCTCTATATCATTGCTGAGGAGAATATCGATCGAATAAGCTAATAACGGCTTCTCATCTAAGTTTATCAGAGCTTTTGGAATCTTATCGGTGATATGACCTAATCTTGAACCCATTCCGGCAGCAAGTATTATCGCCTTCATACATCCAGTTATACCGGAATATATTTAAGATTTATCGAAAAATTGACTCAGGAGGTGGTAGAATCGAGTTTGAGTATGTGATAACCAATCTCATTTATAGGAAATTCTCGAGACCAATTGCGAGATTTCTAAGCAGATTTAACGTGAACCCGAATTCGATTACGTATTTCGCCTTCTTCTTAGGCTTAATCTCAGGATATCTGATAGCTATTAAAGAAATTTATCTCGGTGTTGCTATCCTTTTCATCTCCCAGATATTCGATTGCGTTGATGGAGACCTTGCAAGGCTAACGAACAGAGTAACGAGATACGGAGCATATATTGATAGGGTTTTTGACAGATTCGTTGATGCTGCAATAATAATCGGCATTGTCGCAATAAACCCGGAGAAGCTTTGGCTTTCAGGATTCTTAGCACTAACGTTTTCTTTCGGTGTAAGCATAACAAGAGTTATGGCCGAAGCAGAGGGGGCTACATGCAAGGTGGGCATTGCAGGAAGAGATACGAGAATCGCAATTATCATGATCGGTCTTTTGCTCAGCTATTACAATGAGACTCTATGGCTAATAGCGGTGTTAAGCTTTATAACCACGATTCACAGAATTGCTCATACTGTAAAGCAGTTTTAAGCTTTTTAGAGTAATGATTTAATTTTATGTCGTGGAGCTCAAGAAAAACCAAGAGGTGGTAGATTTAAAGAGAGAAATATTATTATTTTACAAGTTGGTTGCAATTCCAAGAATTCTGAGGGTAGTTTAACTCAAAAATATATCGTTAAAAATCTAAAAGCCCAGGCCGGGATAGTAGACCTCAGGTTGAATCCCTTTTAACTTACAGAACATTGTCTAAGCTAAAATCTGCAGGAGGCCTGGTAATATAGGGCTTCTACAGAAGATATAACTTACAATATTGCTGAAGATTTCGCAGAAGATTTGTATGCGAATAAGATCTCTGAACTTAGAGTATACTTATATACCTGCTGGTTGAAGGGTTTTCTGGAGATTGTCCTGAGAAATTTGAGCAATGGGAGAAAAAAAGACATGAGGGATGTAATAAACCATTATCAGATAAGGACTGAAAGAAATGAATTGAGTGAGAAAAATCTTATAGAATCAAGAAAACACTTAAGAAGTTCTTTAAGTGGATGGAAAAGGAAGAGGCTGTAAGCTGGTTTACGAGCAGTGGATGGGAAAACAGAGTATCACTTAGTGATCTTATAACTGAGAGTGAGTTCGAGGCTATGATAGCAGTGTGTATGAATTCAAAGGATATGGCTTTGCTAAGCTGTTATACGAATCAGGAGCGAGAATTGGTAAAATTGGTTGCTGGATCACATGGGAACCTTACTACCATTAGAAACGATTATTATAGGATTAAGAATGTGACGTAAGAAGTCAGCCCATCTCGATGTGTTAACTTTATGTAGCTGGATACCAGCCTAAGGATCATATAGAGACAATTAAACCGCCTAATCCAATTCCACTAGCAAGGTAAGATGGGTTATAGAAAAATTCTAAACATAAATATAGCTGGCAATGTTGCAGGGAAAGCTAAAGGAGCTTTCCCTGCAAGTTCACATCCATATCAGCTTCTTTGACAACATAATCTATGGTGAGCCCGCAGTAGTATGCTACCTTATCCATAATTTTTTCTGAATCTCTCTAGCTTGATTTTCAGGAACTTCTTTGGCACAGTTTCGCCAGCCCATTCTTTATGGGGTTCAAAGGTATTTGGGACTCTATTCATCTAACTCCAATTATCTCGGCATCTTTGATTAAAGTGTTAACCATCAAACGTATAGCCTCCCCCTGCACGAAACATGGTTGCATTTCTCAAATCCTCCCTGCCTCTTCTAACCAAACTCTTGGATCTTTTCTTTCAGATCCAACTCTATTGCTCCAGATCCAGAGAGATCTCGCTTCAAGTAGGAGATCTACAGCTAATTCCTTTCTGCTGGGGTCCATATACATTCCTAATTGGTTCCTTAGGTATCTCATACCGCTGATGACCCCACATAGTTCATCTAATAAATGCTCTTCTCCCAGCGAATATTGCAAAGTCTCCGAGCTCCTCTTCTATCCTCATTAACCGGTTATACTTCTCAACTCTTTCACCTCTGCAAGGTGCGCCCGCTTTTAAAAGTCCTGTCCCCATCGCAACCGTGAAGTCCGCAATAAAAGTGTCAACGGTTTCTCCACTTCTATGCGAAACCATTACACCCCACCCTGCCTTTTGCGCGATCTTAACAGCTTCAATGGTCTCAGTCACAGTCCCTATTTGATTGGGCTTAATTAAGACAGCATTGGCTACGTTTTCCTTAATTCCTCTCTTGATCCTCTCCACATTTGTTACGAAGATATCATCACCGACAAGCGTAACTTTATTTCCGAGTTCATTGTTCAAAATTTTCCATCCGCTCCAGTCCTCTTCTGCGAGTCCATCCTCGATTAGAAGGATCGGATATGATTCGACAAGTGATTTGTACTTTTCGACCATCTCCTCAGAAGTGAGTTTAGTTCCCTCACATCTTAGGATGTATTCTCCATCGTAAAAAGAGCTCGCAGCTGGATCCATTGCCAACCCAATTTCCTTCTTTGCGTCATAGCCAGCCTCTTCAATCGCTTTGAGGATTAACTCTAATGGTTCCTCATTCGAAGACACCTTAGGAGCGAAGCCGCCCTCGTCCCCAACAGCGGTGCTATAACCTTTACTTTTAAGTAGACTTTTTAGAGTGTGATACACTTCACTTCCCCATCTTACAGCTTCTCTAAAACTTTCTGCCCCAAATGGAGCTATCATGTATTCTTGGAAATCTGCACCCTGCCAGTTTGCATGAATGCCGCCATTGAGTATGTTCATCATGGGAACTGGCAGAACTTTTGCATTTAAACCTCCAATGTAACGATATAGCGGAATATCTAAAGCTTTAGCAGCAGCTCTACAAACAGCCATTGAAACGCCCAAAATGGCATTAGCTCCAAGTCTCCTCTTCTCTTGCGTACCATCGAGCTCAATCATCAGTGCATCTATCTTTTCCTGCTGAAACGCATTTTCTCCAATAATTTTTGGTGCTATTATATCCCTAATATTCTCAATAGCCTTGAGCACACCCTTCCCATGGAATCTACTACCACCATCCCTCAGTTCTACGGCTTCAAATTTACCAGTCGATGCTCCCGATGGCACAGCTGATAGCCCTCTAACGCCACACATTAGCTCCACTTCTACCTCTACCGTTGGATTTCCGCGGGAGTCCAGAATTTCCCTACCGAAAACGGACCTTATTCTCATATCCATATCAAATCACCTCCTCAAAATACTTTAAACACTCGACAGCGTAGTAGCTGTCTTCAAGCGTAGAAATTCCACCATAGATGCTCCTACGAAATCCCCCATTCGGGTTCTGGAGCGAGGCAACGTATTCGATTGTCTTGTCATTTCTGTAGCTATAGTTCAGCAAACGAAAGATTGAAAGAGCGTAGTACGTGTCCTCCAAGTATGGTGGAAAACCCTTAGGATGCTTTGCGAAGCCACCATTGGATTCAAAATGCTTTACAAAGCTTATTACTGCATCATCTCTGAGCACATAAACTGCATAGAAAGTCTCTTCTAAATTAGGCTCTTTATCACCGTACCCAATGCCATATCTAGTAACTCGTCTATATTGCTTGACGAAGTTTTTTACCACTTCTGGAACTTCAAGCTGGTATAGGCTCAAAAGACTTGAAATGGTGTAAATCTCTCTCAGAACGTTTGGCTGCTCGAAGGTATAGGTTGCTGTTATTCCAGCATTGCCAACGAGTTCTCGTCTTTCACGCTTTACCGCATCTTTCAACTTGTTAATCAGAAAATCTGAAAAATCGTAGATATCCTCACCGAGAAGTTTTAAGGAGTGAAGAGTGTAGAAGAGAGTATAGATTTCTTTCTGAATTCGACTCTGCAGAAATTCGATGAGCTTCTCTTTTTTCGGTACTTCGCTTCCAATAGACACAAGAATATTGACGGCGAAATAAGTCTCTGCGAGTGTTGATGGTATTGGTTTGCAGAAAGTGAAACCTCCATCATCGTTTTGCCTTGTTACGACGAATTCCCTGAGCTTTTCGAGATTGATCTTTTTAAAGCACATCATAACCATCACTTGACAACTAAGACTGAGCAAGCAGCATAATCTACAACCTTATCTCCCGTTCCGCCTAGAAACCTTCTCTTAAACGGATGTCTCGTTTCAACACCAAGAATGATCAAGTCAGAGTTTATTTCCTCCGCTTTCCTTACAATTTCCTCGCTCGGCTTTCCAAATTCAAGGTGTGTCTGAATTTTAACACCTCTTTCTTTGGTGATTTTAATAGCATCATCTAAAAACCTAGAATAGTATTTTGCAGCTTTCTGCTTTTCTTCCTCGTAACCATTGCGGAGTTCTGCAAACTCAGGAATTCTTGCGACAGTAACTGCGTGTAGCTCAGAACTATGTATTTTAGCAAGTTCGATAGCGACATCTAAAGCTTTATATGAGCCTTCTGAACCGTCAAAAGCCACAAGTATTCTCTTAAACATTTCCAACACCTCCAGCAACATAAATCAAAGTTAAAAACATCGCTACAAGAATGTAAAGCACGTAAATTCCTAAGTTACCGCTCATCACATATCTCCTGAAAGCATTCATTGCGCCACTTACTACTATTGCAACGTTAATATAAACTTTCTCAATAAGATCACCCCAAATCACTCTGCAAACCTCCTCCCTTGTACCGTAGAACCACCTGAGCGTTAGTCTTAGAATGTTGGAATATGCCAGTGAGTTATAACTTTCACTACCATATCCACCGTTCCATGGGTTTGTTAGTCTATATCTTCTCTTCGTTAAAACATACAGGATCGTCGTGAAAGCAAGCAGAAATACGAAGACGAATGTCGGCGAAATCCCCCCAAAACCTTTTCCAGAGATAATGAGATATCCTTTAGGAATATCAAGAGCTCCTCCGATAAATTCATCAGGGCTAACTCCAGCAAGGAAATTGACTATGGGTGAAAAGAATCGCAAAACTAATTGAGGCAGTGCACATAGCAGCACGATTGTAGAAAGTAGAATTATAAATCCTAAGTCTGCAACCCTTATTCTCTCATTTTCAACTCTCTGGAATCCGAAAGAGATCATCTTGCTCATGGATATCGTGCTAATTCCTGCTGCAAGAGCTACAACAGCACCGACTAGCAGCACTAAGATTTTGTATTCTGTATGAATCTCAAATGACTGGAAGAGTGTTTCGAGTGCCATCCATTCTGAGATGAATCCAGGAAACGGTGGGATTGCGGCAAGAGATAAAGCTGATACGTAACCCCCAAGAACGGCTATTCTGCTTAACCTTGCTTTCTGGAGTTCTATGAAGTTCGATGCTGATCTTTCAACAAGACCTGCGACCAAGAAAAGCATAGCCTTTGCTATACTATGCGAAAAAGCAAAAAAGAGTGCGGATATTATGGAGAACGCTGCTAAAACCGAGTTATTATGATATAAAGCAATTATGTAAGCTCCGATGAGAATAAATATGATTCCATCGTTCTCGATTGTGCTGTATGCTGGTAGCTCTTTTACTCTCTCCGAAGTGGCTGCGAAAAGTGCTCCTATCGCGGCTGTAACAGCTCCAAGAGTCAAAATTATTACTGAAATCCACAGAGGAGGGGTAGCAATTGAAAGCATTTTGAAGATTCCATAAACACCCATTAACGTCAGCACGGCACTAAGTAGTGCAGATATATTTGAGGGAGCGGTTGCGTGGGCTGGAGGTAACCAGATATGGAAAGGGAATATCGCCATCTTCACTCCGAATCCAAGTATTGCGGCAAGCAGAATCCAATTCAATACATTCGAGCCGCTCCAGTCATTGAAATGTATGCTACCCATTGATGCAAAACCCAGAGCAAAGCTAAGGAGAAGCAGTAGTGTGCTTAGCTCACCGAAAGCTAGGAAGCTATACGCTGCCCTTGAACTTTCTCTTTTCGCCGATATTGCCAGAAAAGACGTTATTGTCATGCCCTCCCATCCTACAAGAAATGTTATTGCATCCCTACTTGTAAGCACCAGAACCATTGATACAATCGTTAATGCGAAACAAGCTGAAAGCCTATTACCATATTCATCATATTCAATCGAGTATATGCTTGCAGAGAGCCAAACTAAAGCTGAAATCAACATGAAATAGCGTGTTAACGGGTCAAATTGAGTAGTAGCAATTGATAAATAAATAAGTAAAGTGCTGCCGATAGCTGAGAGAATGTAGGACGATCTTTTTGATAGAAACGCTACAACCGAGGCGATGAGTAATAATACAAAGCTTGCCAAAAGCAACATTTACTTACACCTCCCGCTTGCTTTCAGAAGTCCATAAAGTATGGCGATAGGTGGCGGGGGACAACCGGGAATTTTGACATCAACATTAATGTATTGCTCTATCCCTTTGTCCCCGAAAATTCCTCCACTAAGCGCGCATGTTCCAGCGGCTACAACAATTTTTGGATCGGGCATAGCATCATATGCTTCAAGGAATGCATCGACCATCTTCTCAACCGGATAACCTATAACCAGCAGTAAGTCCGCATGCCTGGGTGTGGGTGTGAAGAAGAATCCAAGCCTATTAAAGTCGTAGAAGGGGTTGTTCAGCATTTCGAGTTCCATGTTGCAAGCATTACACGAGCCAACATCTGCAACGAAAATGTGAACGGATCGCGAGAACGGCAAAGATCTTCGAACTTCTGCTCGCTCAACGCTCCTACTTCTCTTAAATCTGTGTTCCTCACATCTTCCACAGAAAATACACTTTTCTACATCAAGAACATCAGCTATAGCTTTTGTTGGACAATCCATTCTTGCAGATACGATATCCGCGCATTCACACGGTATTGGCAACCCTATTTCCGGGACCTCGTCGTAAGTTGGTCTTTTCCTAGGATACTTCGTCGTCAAAATTCCCTTCTTCAATCCTCTTAGTATCCATCTCATACCTATCACCCATCCAAGTCTGCAAAGCTTAAACCAAAGCTTTCAATCGCGAATGGAAAATCCGTAAATATATCTCCCCTAATTGCGTGAGCAAAGGCTACGTAGTTTATGAGCGACGCCGACCTTATTCCCGCCCATTTTACAATGCCATCTTTTACCTCAACTGCAACAAATACATCACCATGAGGTGCTTCTGCCCTGCCATAGCAAAATCCATCTGCTTTAATTTCACTTCTGCGGGAGGTATGAGGAATTTCATCTGCAAGATGTCTAATAATCTCAATCGAATTTCTAACTTCGTTAATTCTCACAATCATCCTCGCAAGCGAGTCTCCATTTTTTTCACAAACGACTACTTTGAAAGGTATGTCTGAATAAAACGGATCAAATGATCTCACGTCTCTCGCAACACCAGAACCTTTAGCAGCAATCCCTATAGCATCAAGCCTAAGAACGTCATCTTTACTTAATACGGCCGTATTGTGCACTCTGTCTATGAATATCCTTGAATTCAGTAACAAATCAACAAGATCGTTAAATTCCTTTTCAATTTCATCCAGCTTCTTGGTGAGGAGAACTATATCTATATCCCTTCTAACCCCTCCCGGAACATTGAGACCGAAAATGTAACGGTGATGAAAGAGCTTTGCGTTCAGCCTTAGAACTTCTTCAACGAGAGCTGAGAAATGCGATGCTGCAACTTTCTGTGATGCCGCTGTAGCAAGTCTCTGGATAACGCGAAAGTGATTGTAAATTCTTTCCAGCTCTAAGGCAATAGCCCTTATATATTCAGCTCTTTCTGGCGTCTCTCCTCTCTCCAGAGCTTTACAGAAGGCATTAGAATATGCAACCGAATAAGTTCCACAAAGTCTTTCGAGCAGGAATATAGCATCATTAATATTCATACCTACTATTTTTTTGTCAATATTTCTACATTTATACCCCAACTCAGGTGTAACGTTTAGAATTCTCTCACCGTAACTGAGCACGTTAAAGGCTCCGGCTTCCCACAGACCAGCAGCTAACGGGCCATAATGAAGCTTAACAACATTATCTGGACACTCCAACTTGTAGGCATCCATTTCACCAGAAAGAGCGTAATATATTGGTCTGAAAGCTCCGACATCGAATTCAGAAGTTTTCACACATGTAAATAAGGTATCCCCGCTGCTGTAGTCAGTCCAAACATAAATATGGTCATCCTCTTTGTAAAAGTAAGCCGTAAGGGCAAATTTTCTGTCCTTTGCAACTTCCGCCAATTCATACTCACTAACTCCTCTTATCATCTCAGTAACACCTCCAAGACTGCAAAACTAATTCCAAGAGCAACTAGAGTAGAAAGTAAAGGTATGATTTCAGTGTAAATTGGAATCTTTCTGCGTTCGCCATCCCCAAATGTCATTTTCGTAATATGGTAATTTAAAGAAAGAAATGATAGGAGTATTGCAACAAATAGTGTTGCGGTAAGGATTGGATTGGCAAAGGAGTGTGATAGTATTATTAGCTCAGCTAAGAAGCTTGCGAAAGGTGGGGCTCCGGTTACAGCAAGAGCGCCAAGTATTAACGCTATTCCGGTTAGCTTTAGAGAGTTTAGTAATCCAATAATGTCTTTTATCTTCTCAGTATTATATGATGATATGATATTCCCGCTCGCGTAGAAAAGGCCTGCTTTTGCAAATCCATGAATTACGAGGAGTAGGAAAGAAGCAAGTGTAGCTTCTTTCCCAAGTCCAAGACCCACGGTAGCTATCCCCATAACATCCATGCTTGAGTATGCGAATAGTCTCTTGATTATCTCTTGGGGTATCATAAGAAGGGATGCCATCAAAGCAGTTGCAGCTCCAAAAAAGACTGTTAGATTAGTAGCAACATATGCATGGCTGTTGATGGCAATCGAGAGAACTCTGAAGTATGTAAGGAAGGCAACTGGTAAAAGGGCTGATGAGAGCATTGCGCTCACAGAGGGGGGAGCTGTTCCGTGGGCATCGGGAAGCCATGTGTGCATAGGGAACAAACCTATTTTTGTTCCAAAGCCTATAAGGGCAAAAACAGTAGCGAGAAGGGCTTGATATACTGGAAGTTTAATTTCATACCAGTTTAAAGTGTTCGAGGCGGAATAAATTATCATTAAGGATAGTAGTGCAAATCCAAGACCCACCGATGCAATTATCACGTATCTCCAAGCAGCCTCGATTCCTGCTTTCTTTCTTTCCAATGTTATGAGAAGTGCACTGACAATCGTTGTAGCCTCCAATCCAACCCACATCAAGCCAAGGTTGGATGTGAGAGATGTGAAGAACATCGTGAGTGCAAAGAAATTCAATAAAAAGTAATAATAATGTTCTCCCAAGAAAAATTCACTTACTTTTCTGATGTAGTATATGGAGTATGCGGTCGAAAGGAAGTAGATTGATGACACTAAGAAAACTATTACCGCAGAATAAAGATCCGCAAAGAATATACCGCTCGCTATGACTCCGCCTTCTATGATCCTAATTAGGAATATCGATGCTACTAACGTTAATACCGACGATGCAAGGGTTGCGGCTTCTCTTAATTTCGAGTATGGAAGGAGAGATACCAAACCAGCAATCATTGGTGAAAGCACGAAAATCCAAAATATCATCTTATCACCCCACAAGTTCCTCCAGTTTGAGGTGTCCGTACTCTTTTTCAGCCGCTAAAATTATACTCACCAAAACTATGCCTAAGAGATCTAGGAGCACACCAGCTTCGAGTATCATCGGTAGATTTGAAAGAGCTCCAGCGTAAAGTAAGGAATTCTCTTCAGAAATATATCCCACCAGCTGTGCAAGAGCGTTTTTTCTTGCAATTATTATAAGAAAACTTAAAAGTAAAAGGGTTACTGGAAGAGCTCCACCCCTAATGTTGAAAAGTGGGTAAAGGAGTCTGTAGGTTATGTAACCAACTATTGTTAAGATTACACCAATTAATACCAAGCTCGGAACTCTAGTTCCGACTTCTCTGTAATTCCAGATTGGGTTTTTGCGTATATCGTGCCACATTATTGAGGGTATTAATAATCCCCTTACAAAGAACGTTAAGATTGCAAGGATTAATATTTCAGCGGAATACCTTTGAACTCCAATAACTCCGATTAAAAGTGCAAGCAAAGTAGACTGTAAAGATACAGCGTTAATCATCGGTTTCATGTAGCTCTGGTTTATCATTTCGAATGTTACCAGAATTATAAGGATTCCCAAAAACTCAACAACTGGTGTCATTTCACATACCACCTCCGAATAGGAAAAAGGAAACAATTGAAAGAAGAGCAAGCATGAAAGATATCGACAGGAAATCAAGTATCTTAAAAAGCCTAATTTTGGCAAGTGTTTCTTCAATAACTACGAAAACTATAACCAGCACTATCATCTTAAGAAGTAATGTTGCTATTCCTGTTAAGACTGAGATCACAGAGTAATCCCTAGCAACGCCCCAAGGAAAAGCGAAAACATTAAGAAAAACTGCCATGAGTATGAATGACTTCATATATGAACCCCATTTAAATAAAGCGTAGTGCATGCCCGAATACTCCATTAATTTGCCTTCATCAAGCATGCCGAATTCCATTAACCCCTCGCTTTCAATCGGTATCTTTCCGGTTTCAAAGAGTAGTAGCATGAAAAATGCAGCGGCTATGAGAAGGTGTGTTGGAGAGATTATCCATTTCATCTGCGTTGACAGAACTTTATTTGTAACAAACGGATTGTTTGTCGAAGTTATCAGAGCTACCCCAAAGAAGACCATTATCAATGTCGGTTCCGCAAGGGCTGCAAAGCTTATTGCTCTACTTGCCCCAATTGCTGTATAAAAGCTACCAGTTCTTGCGACGGCTATTACAGATATGACTGCGGCCAATGTGAAGAGGAACGCTCCTCCAAGAAAATCAACCATAGGTGCAAATGGCAGTGGGTATCCTGCAACGATTGGGAGAACCATCGGTAATATGAGATAACATGAGAAAGCGATGATTGGAGCTAGATGAAAAATTAATGAAGATGTCGGTGCAACAACACCTTTTCTCATGAATTTTATTATATCGTAATATGGCTGAAGAATACTGACTCCTTTTCGTGATTCTACGATTGCTTCCATTTTCTTAAGTATTCCAGCAATCAAAGGAGATGATAGGAGCACTAAACTAACTTGGACAATGTTAACTACCTGCAGGTCCATGAACATCCACCTCC
>CAZVXC010000015.1:15613-16059 GCA_964631435.1 uncultured archaeon
CGTTGCTTGAACTCAATCTCAATTTCGAGCTTTCTCGCATCGCCGTCGAATTCGACTTCAACCTCTATCGGCTCTGTGAAGTTGAACTTTATATCCCATTCATCTGAACTTATTGTAATCTCGTTTCCCTTCTCGATCTGCTCCGCTAGACCTCTTAGAAAATCAATTAGCTCAGCTTTGGATATATAGGTCTCAAACTCGAACTCACCGGTTTCGATAATTCTCTTATTATTTTTTGGTGAAGTTGGTAGCTGCACCATATCCATCACCTCAAATCCGTGAATTAGTAAGTTATATAAATCTTTTTAGGAATTTTATACTTGATGTTGCTCGAAGTAATTGGATCTAAAAAAAGATTGTTAATTCTGAAAATGCTCTCAAAAGGTGAGAGATGCGTAAGTGAGATTATGGAAGAACTGAAGATGGATGGAAAGACTGCTAAATAT
>CAZVXC010000016.1:0-15126 GCA_964631435.1 uncultured archaeon
CGATCTCGTTGATATTTAACAAAGGTCTCTCAAGCCATTTTTTGAGCAACCTACCACCCATTGCAGTTACAGTTTTATCGAGAGCTTCGAGGAGAGTTCCTTTTTTGCTTCCATCTATCAGATTCCTGAATATTTCGAGATTTCTGAGTGTTGTTGAATCGAGTGTCATGTAATCTCTATTCGAGTATTTCTGGAGTCTTATCGTGAGATTCCTTATTAATAATGCATCTCTGACGTATTTTATCGCAGCACTGCATGCTTTCAAGCATTCTTCCTCAAACTCCTCTAAATCTACGCTCTCAGCTATGCTTTCTTCTATTGCGTAATATTCGTTGCTAACCGTGTGAACGGTCTTAACATGCTTTTTAATTTCATCAGCAAGTTTCTCATCGAAATCCTCAGGAATTATACATTCTGCTGGGGAGAATTTCATTATTTCTGCTATAACATCTTCGAAGCTTTCGAGTGCTATTGTGAAGAATTCGTTTGTCGAAATATCGATGAAAGCTAAACCAAAAATTTTTCCTTCGTAAACAGCCATGAGGTAATTGTTCTCCTTCGTTAAAAGCTCTTCTTCTATAAGCGTTCCAGGAGTTATTACTCTGATAACTTCCCTTTTCACGAGACCTCTCGCCTTTGAAGGGTCTTCAACCTGCTCGCATATCGCAACCTTGTAACCCTTATCTATTAACCTCTTGACATACGGGAAGACTGCATGATGTGGCACCCCGGCCATAAAATGCCTTTTGTCTCTCGTTGTCAAAACAATTCCAAGTTCTTGAGAGGCTATTTTTGCATCATCATCAAAAAGCTCGTAGAAATCTCCGACTCTGAAGAACAGTAAGGCGTCTTTATACTTTTCCTTTATTCTGTAATACTGTTTCATCATTGGTGTAAGTCCTTCCATTACCTCAGATGATTTGATCCATAAGTATTTAAATATAGCGTGGCGGTTTGTCTTAAGATGATCGAAATCTATATATTTCTCGCTCAAATAGTGCTGAGGTATGACCGTAATTAGATTCCTTGGAGGATGCAGGGAAGTCGGCAGATCGGCGATAATGATAGACTCGATTATCCTAGACTACGGACTGAAACCCTCTGATCCACCCGAATTTCCGATAAATGGAGTTGCACCGAAAACGGTTATAATTTCTCACGGTCATCTCGATCACGTGGGCGTTGCACCGAACCTCATGGATTACGATCCGAGAATAATAATGACCCCTCCGACGAGAGAGTTATCGGATATACTTCTTAAGGATTCGCTGAAAATTATGGAAAACCCGCCCTTCGGGAAGAAAGAATACATGCAATTTAACAGCAATACAAGAGAAATAGGATACGATACAACCGTAACCACCAACGGATGGGATGTAACTCTATTCAACGCAGGGCACATTCCTGGGAGCGCATCTGTTTACATGTCGAGGGAACTTAACATACTATACACCGGAGACATAAAACTCGAGGATACGAGGCTATTAGAGGGTGCCGATACAGCTTTCCCAGAAACTGACATCCTAATAATCGAATCGACTTACTTCGGCATAGAGCATCCGGAGAGAAAGGAGCTTGAGAAGCTTTTTGTTGAGAGCGTGGTTGAGACGATAGACAACGGAGGATTCGCAATAATACCTGCATTTGCTGTCGGAAGAACTCAGGAAATCATGATGATTCTGACGAAGCATAACATAACCCCTTACGTCGATGGTATGGGGAGAGAGGTAACGAAAATCCTCGAAACATATCCCGATTACATCAAGAGTGTTAGGGAGCTTAGGAGGGCTGAAAAGAAGTCCGTAATCGTCGAGAGAGGGAAGAGGGAGAGGGTTCTTGAAGAGCCATGTGCGATAATAACGACGGCAGGCATGCTTAACGGCGGGCCGGCATTGTTCTACATTTCAAGGCTCTACAACGATGAGAAATCTAAGATAATTCTGACAGGCTATCAGGTTGAGGGAACGAACGGAGATAAGGTTCTAAAAACGAATACGATTGATTTAGGAATGAGAACTGTGAGACTGAAGATGAAGGTTGAGCAGTTCGATTTCTCAGCACACGCAGATGACAAACAGCTGAAGGAGCTTGTTAAGAAGGTAGCAGACAGAGGTGCTGAGAAGGTATTTACAGTTCACGGTGAAGAGACGGAAGCTTTTGCGAGATGGATAAGGGAAGAGATCGGTATCGAGAGCTACGCTCCTAAAAACGGTGAGATGTATGTTATATGAACGTCTTAATCGTATCGGATATCCATTCGAATTTTAGGAATTTAAAAAAGCTTCTGGAGATTGAAAGAGCTGATGTAATCGCAATTTGCGGAGATATAACGGATTTCAATTACAAAGACATCCCCATCTTTGACAAGATTTTGGAAAGCTTTGAAGGTTATTGCTTAGCCGTTCATGGAAATTGCGATGATGAGATGTGCATTGAAATGCTTAAACATGCTGAGAACGTTGAATTCATACACGGAAAAAGGATTGAGATCGATGATTACACTTTCTACGGTCTCGGCGGTTCAACCGTTACGCCATTTTTTACTCCCTCAGAATACAGCGAGGAATACTATTACAGCATTTTGAAGAAATTCGACTATGCAGACAACTCAATCCTTATCTCGCACTCACCTCCATACGGAATCCTCGATAGAACATACGATGGAGTCAATGCCGGAAGTTTGGCAATAAGGGATTTCATGGATAGATTCGATTATATTTTCTGCGGTCATATCCACGAAAGCTACGGCATAAAGAAGGTTTCGGAGACCTTAGTCATCAATGCCGGAGCTTTAAGTTCGGGTATGTATGCGAAAGCGAATCTCAAAGGAGATGTGTCTTTGCTTATGCTTTAGTGCGCTTTTTTAACCTTATAATAAAAACGCTCCCTCTCGGCTTGTTGTCTTCAACGGAAATGCTCCCTCCAACTCTTTCAACAACTTTCTTAGCTATGTAAAGCCCAAGTCCGGTGTTTGCGTTCTCTCCGAATTTGAAACCCCTTTCAAAAACCCTATCTTTTATCTCATCTGGAATTCCGATGCCGAAGTCGGCGATTCTTATCTCGCAGAAATCATCTTCCTCTTTGATCTTTATATCTATTTTATCTGTTTTGCTGTGTTTTAGTGCATTATCTATTATGTTACCTATCACAGACCTCAACCCTTCATCTGCTATCGCTACGCAATCACCTTCTATCTCTATTTTAACATCATAACAGCTAACAATACTCTCTATCAAATCCCTCAGTCTGATTTCCTTTAAATTTCCATTCCTAACGACTTCTTCAAGCTCTCTAACGACCTTTATTATATCGACAATCCTCTTAGCAGAATCCTCGATTTTGGATAAGTAAGCTTCATTTCCCTCTTCTCTGTATAATTCGAGGTAGGCTAAGATTGATGTTACGTTATTGAGAACGTCATGTCTTAAAATGCTGTTTATTAAGCTTAGATTTTCCACAAGCTCCCTTAATCTCTCTTCGAGAATCTTTTGCCTCGTTATATCTACGAGTGTTACGATTATCGCATTTTCATCATCCCATTTTATGAGCCTACCGTTTACGAGAACGTATCTCGCTTCCCCATCTTTCCTAACTATCTTCGATACATGAACCAAATCTGGAATCCCGCTGAGTCTCTTCCTTATTATCTCCTTAGCTCTCTCATGATAGTCCGGATGTATGACATTCCAGATTGGCATTCCTATTAGCTCGTCCTTCGAGTATCCTAAGAGTTTTTCAGCCTCCTTATTTGCATAAACCCATTTTTCATCTTTGTAGATGAGGATTGAGAACGGTGCTGTTTCAACGAGAAGCTTGAACATCTTTTCACTCTTCCTCAGCTTTTCCTCAAGCTTAATCTTCTCGGTTACATCTTTCGCAATTATACCTATCTCGAATCCGAAATCGTATTTTGATATAGCGTAATATCTGCCATCATGCTTAACGATATCGCTAAGCCAAGCTTTATCGATAACCTTACCTCTTAAATCGCCTAAGATTTCGAGAGCTTTTTTGTTCATCTCTTTAACAATGTGGTCTCTTTCGAGAAAGATTATTATATCTTCGTTATTTTCAAGTAATCTCTTTCTTATATTGCTTAGAATCGCAAATTCCAGCACCTGATCGAGTTTGCTTAGTATTGAGTCGAGAATTTTCGGATACTTCTCAGGTATCTCCCTTCTTCTTCCAAACATTATCCTGAAATTCTTTCTTTCGAAAGCAATCCGATTTTCGCAATTGCCTATCTTCTTCGGAATGCTTATCTTTATCTCAAGCAGGGGAACCTCGATGTAGGCACAGCTAAATCCGAATCTCGTCATGATGATCTTCGCAAATTCCTTAAGCATGTCTTCAACATCTTTCGGATAGAGCATGAGAGATAATTCGTAGAGAGTTGTGAGATATCCGAGCTTGTCTATCATACCAATCCACCCACAACAATTGTTTTATTATGAAATTCTATAAAATTTTCGGAACTCGCAATCTCCCCGATCGTTAAGATTCCGAAGCAATCTTTCTCAATAGCTCTCAGCTCCTTCCTGAAATCCTTATCGAGATAGAGAACTCTTGATATGCAATCTGCTACGAAAACAACATCCGCATTCACGCACCTCGAACAGTTTTCTGCAGCTTCTATAAGCCTCTCTTTTTCCCCTTTCATAATCGTCAAGAGGCAATTTTGCGGAACTTTTCCTGCACACACTATTCTCCCGTCTTTAAGCATGAGCGGATCCCTAATTATGTGTTCACCTTCGATCCTCGATATCCCGAACGGATAAGCTTTCGCAACATCGAAGAAATTCTTCTCATCTATATTAACGCCTATTTTGTTTAAGCTATCCCTGTAAGCTTTGAACGCCTGTTCCCAGTCAAGCTCGATTATCTCTCTTCCATCGGTCTTGGTCGCTATAAGGCTTTGCTCAGTCTCTTTCCATCCGTGTTTTACGGCAACATCTATGCATCTTTTAAGATTAGCAAATATACATCCATGCTTAAAGAATCCTCTGTTATCGAATAGACAATCTATCTGTTTAAAGCTTAAAGAACCCGCACCTCCGCCGATATAGCATATAGCACCGTAATTGAAGTAAGTTCTTTCGAGTATATCTTCGATCGGCGTATATAATGAGTCTGCAAATATTATAAGCGTTCCATCGGCATTCTCAGGCATCTTATCGTCTCTGAATATATTTAGCTCCTCGTAGAATCTAACGGCTACAATCTTATCCTCGTATTTCTTACGCTTATATATAACCCCCGGAAAAACTCCGCCGAAGTAAGGGATGTTCATGCTGAGATTCTCCTTTAGCTCATCGATCAACTTCTCTGGAGAGAGGATCATAAGAGTTTCACAATCTCTGAGGTCTTTCAGTTCCTCTGGATCAATCAGATTTACATCGAGCATACAATCACACTCTGCGATAAGATGTTGCTCCGCCAACCGACCCGTGATCATATTTCTCACACGGGCGTGGGAAGCGGAGCGATAATGTCTATGCTAACAATATTAAAAAATTTTCCTCAGAGGTGAATATAAGTAGCATCAATTATTCCGTCGAGCTTTATCATATCGTTCAGGACGTCTTCAGTCGGCGGATCATCGACTAAGAGGAACATCAGTTGGACACCACCGGGTTTATCGCTGTATCTCCCAACTATCATGCCAGCTATGTTTATGTTGTTTTTCCCGAAAAGCGTGCCAACTCTTCCGATGACGCCGGGCTTGTCTTCGTGCAGAGATATTATGCAGTGACCTCTCGGAACGAAATCGACTTTGTATTTATCAATCTTAATTATCCTGTAATCCTCCTTTCCGAAACTTGTTCCCGCCAAGTATATTCCCTTCCTCTTTCCTTTAACCTCTACCTCAAGCATGCTCTCATAACTCTCTATGTTCTCGCTCTTGCTTTCCTCAATCTCTATCCCTCTTTCTTTCGCTATGACCATCGAAGATACCAGATTTATATTCGGGCCGAGTATGTATTCGAGTAAACCTTTCAGCACAGCTCTTGAGAGGTAGTCAGTATCTTTGCTCGCAAGCTTTCCTCTACACATTATTTTCACTCTCTCAAAGCTGCCTTCGAGTCTCGCAGCGGCGATCTTGCCCATGCTTTCAGCAAGCTTCAGATATGGCAGGAGATATTCGAAATCCTCCGGCTTCAGCGAAGGCAGATTTATAGCATTCTTAACCGGATAACCGTGATAGGCATTTATAATATCTTCAGCTATTATCAATCCAACGTTCTTCTGAGCTTCTCTTGTAGATGCACCTATGTGAGGTGTTGTTACAACGTTATCGAAATTGAGCAACTCATTATCTCTACCCGGCGGCTCGGATGAATAGACATCTAATGCCGCAGCATAGACCTTTCCGGATTTTATTGCTTTCGCTAATGCTACCTCATCGATTATGCCGCCTCTCGCACAATTTATCACAATCACTCCATCTTTCATTCTCTCGAATTCTCTTTCAGAAATCATGTTTTCCGTCTCCTTCGTCTTCGGCACGTGGACCGTTATTATATCCGACTTCTCTATTAGCTCATCAAATGAAACGAGTTTCACGCTTAACTCTCTCGCTCTGTCCTCGCTTATATACGGATCGTAAGCGATGACGTTCATATCAAAAGCTTTAGCCCTCTTTGCAACTTCATATCCTATTCTACCTAAGCCTATTATTCCGAGTGTCTTTCCTCTCAATTCCACGCCAACGAATTTCTTTCTCTCCCATTTTCCATCCTTCACGCTCCTATCAGCCTGAGGGATTTTTCTCGCTGCTGCGATCATCATTCCCATTGTCAGTTCTGCCGTAGAAATAGTGTTTCCTCCGGGAGCATTAACAACAATAATTCCTTTTTGTGTAGCAGTTCCAATATCGATGTTATCCACACCTACTCCCGCTCTACCGATTATCTTCAGCCTTTTCCCTCTCTCGATAACTTCCTTCGTAACCTTCGGTGAACTGCGGACTATCAATGCATCGTAATTTTCGATTATCTCCTTAAGCTCCTCCTCGCTGATACCAGCTTTGACATCAACTTCGATTCCTTCGCTTCTCATCTTTTCTATGGCTTCCTTAGCGATATTGCTCGCTACAAGAACTTTCATTGATAACTCGCTTAAACGGAGCTTAATATAAATTTTTAGGTTCGAGCAGTTAAAGTAAAATATCCTAAACTGCGCATTTAGATTGTGAAAAACAATGTCGTGAAAAAAAGAGTGCTGGAGTATATGACTAAGAACGTGATAACGCTGAGACCGGATAACACAGTTGAGGAAGCCATAAATCTGATAGAGAGAACAGGTCATGACGGATTCCCTGTTGTTGATGATAAAGGTAAAGTTGTTGGCTACGTATCTTCAAGAGACCTGCTTAGAAAAGACTTAAAAGCTAAGATAGAGGATGTTATGTCGAAATCGATATACGTTGCGAGAGAATACATGGATTTGAGAGATGCTGCGAGAGTTATGTTCAGAACTGGACATTCCAAGCTTCCTGTTGTTGATGAAGAGGGAAATCTAAAGGGGATTCTAACGAATACAGATGTTATAAGAAGTCAGATTGAAAGGGCGGATCCGTCAAAGGTTTTAAAGCTAAAGGAGACAATAGAAAAAGTTCATAACACGAAAGTTACAAGCTACAACGGCTTTGTGGACATTGAAACGCTAATTCCGACTCAAACGAAGGTTTATTCGGATGAGTTGAAGGGCAGAATTTACGAAATTAAAAGGGGACTTGCGGAGCCAATAGTAGTTATAAGGAAGGGGAAGAAACACTTTCTGATAGACGGCCATCACAGAGTTGTTGCGGCGAAAAAACTTGGGATGAGGTATCTAAAGGCATACATACTCGAAGTTCCAGATAACGTTGAGCTTGGAATCGAAAAGTTGGTTAAGAAGAAAAATATTAAGTCCATCAGGGATATAGAGGTTATAGAAGACGTCCCTCATCCTCTCGTTGAGATAACTTTCAAGAATTCAGGGTGTTAAAATGCTGGAGGAGCTTTACGAGGTAATAGAAGATAGAAAGAGAAATCCTAAGGAGGGGTCATATACAGCGAAACTCATGTTCGGAGAGAAAGGACTGAATGGAATTCTCGAAAAACTCGGCGAAGAAGCTGTTGAGGTAATAATAGCTGCGAAAGATGGAAAGAGAGATGAGGTGATATACGAGGTTGCAGACCTTCTTTACCACCTCTTAGTTTTACTATCAAAGCTTGAAATAAGATTGGAGGAAGTTTACGATGAACTTCGAAGAAGAAGAAAATAGCTATGTAATATGGACTGTGAATCTCGATAAGAAGAAGAGCAGAAGCGAAGGAAGGCGAATTCCGAAGAGATATGCCGTTCCGAATGTGAAGCTGGAGGAGCTTGTGAAAGCTTGCAAAGCAATCGGGCTGAGATGTAAGGTTGAGAGAAAGAAGTATCCGAAAAGTTGGTGGGAGGAAGGAGGCAGAATCAGGGTTGAGAAAAAGATGAAGAAAACCGAATTAATGATCTTACTTGCAAAGAAAATTCAGGAGATGAGAAGATGATCCGATATTTTTAAATACACTCAAGACAAAGCTCATAAAAAATTCACGGAGGATTTAAAAATGGCAAGACCGCTTGACGTTCTGAACAAAGCTTTAAACACCCCCGTGCTTGTTCGATTGAAAGGAGGAAGAGAATTTAGAGGAATACTGGACGGATACGATATTCACATGAACTTAGTTCTAATCAACGCTGAGGAGATTCAGGAAGGGGAAGTAGTAAAGAAGCTCGGAAGCGTGGTTATCAGAGGGGATACAGTCGTCTTCGTCTCCCCGTCTCAGTGAGGTGGTAAAATGTCGGATGGAACCGCTGCGATGGGTAAAAGAGGTAGGAAAATCGTTCATGTGAAATGTAGGAGATGTGGAAGGGTTTCTTTTCATAAGAGAAAGGGATACTGTGCGGCATGCGGTTTTGGGAGAAGCAGGAAGATCAGAAGTTACAATTGGGTAAACAAGAAGAAAAGCAGATACTGAGATGTGTGGCGTAATCGGGATATATTCGTATGATGAGAATATAACGTCGAAGCTTACATTCTTCGCCCTCTACTCTCTACAACACAGAGGACAGGAATCAGCAGGAATAACTGTCTTCGGAGATTACATAAACATGCACAAAGGAATGGGTCTTGTAAATGAAGTTTTCAGCAAGAAAAAGCTCGAAGAGATGAAGGGAAACGTTGCAGTAGGTCATGTGAGATACTCAACGACGGGAGCGAGCAAGATAGAGAACGCTCAACCTCTGTTAGTTAAGACGAAGAAGGGAGCATTATCAGTTGCGCACAACGGAAATCTCGTGAATTATCTGAGCTTGAGAGAGGAGCTTGAAAATGAAGGGGCTGTTTTCATAACGGAATCCGATACCGAGGTTATAGCTAAGCTCTTGTCTAAGGAATTGCTTGGGAAGGATATAATCGACTCTCTCCGCAACTTAACAGAGAGGCTGAGAGGTAGCTATTCCTTAGTTTTAGCATTGAACGACACATTAATAGGATTCAGAGACCCCTTAGGATTTAAACCACTGATCGTAGGAAAAGGAGATTTCGGTTACATCCTTGCAAGCGAGAGTTGTGCCTTAGATGCCATAGGAGCGGATGTCATAAGGGATGTCAAGCCGGGAGAAGCTGTTGTCATAAAAGACGGCGATATCGAGTTCGTGAGAATTGCGGAATCTAAGAGAAGAGCTTTGTGCGTTTTCGAATACATATATTTCGCCCGACCGGATTCTATTCTTGACGGAAGATGCGTTTACGATGTCCGACACAAAATAGGGGAGATACTTGCGAAGGAATCTCCAGTTGAAGCAGATATCGTTTCTCCCGTTCCTGACAGCGGGACAACATCAGCGATAGGTTTCTCGAAAGCATCCGGCATAGAATACCTCGAAGCTCTGATAAAAAACAGATACGTCGGCAGGACTTTCATACTCCCTGAGCAAAATGCGAGAGAGCTTTCCGTAAGGATAAAGATGAATGCTGTGAGAAGCAATGTTAAGGGGAAGAGGGTAGTTTTAGTCGATGACAGCATCGTCAGAGGGACTACGAGCAGGAGGATAATAGATATGGTAAGAGCTGCCGGAGCTAAGGAGGTTCATTTCAGAGTTGGAAGCCCGCCGATAATATCTCCGTGCTATTTCGGAATAGATATGTCAACGAGGGAAGAGTTGATTGCATCGAAGAAGAGCGTTGAAGAGATAAGAAAGGCTATAAATGCTGATAGCTTGGCTTACTTAAGCCTCGACGGATTGATAAAAGCTGTTAAGATAAAAAAGGAGGATTTATGCTTAGCCTGCCTGACGGCAAATTATCCTATCGACGTTTAGCTAAAATTTTGGGAACGTTTTCATCGTATGGGGGATAGATTATCCCTCTCTCAGTTATTATCGCAGTAACATTTGTTAGCGGTGTTGAATCGAATGCGGGATTGTAAACCTTAACATCCTTCGGTGCAATAAGGCAGTTCCTACACTTCACATGGCAGTATATCAGCTCTTCTCTCGCTCTCTCCTCTATAACTATGTCATCCGCTTTTCTATCCCAGTCAAACGTTGTTATCGGGGCGGCAACGTAGAATGGGATGTTGTGAGCTTTCGCAAGGACGGAGAGAGTGTATGTCCCGATTTTGTTGAAGACGGCATCTCTGACAATTCTATCCGCACCGACTATAACCTTATCAACCATCCCTCTTTGCATAACTATTCCAGCCATGCTGTCTGTTATCAGAGTAACATCGATTCCATCTTGCATAAGTTCCCATGTTGTCAGCCTTGAACCCTGATTTAAAGGTCTCGTTTCGCATGCAATAACTCTGACCCTCTTTCCGTCTTCAACCGCACCTCTTACAACGCCTAAGGCGGTTCCGTAATCGACTGTTGCGAGCCTTCCGGTATTGCATATGGTTAAGATGCAGTCTCCATCATCTATCAATTCCGAACCTATCTTGCCTAACATCTTATTCCTCTCAACATCCTCGTCCGCAATTCTCTCAGCCTCTTTCAACGCAAGCTCTCTAACATCTTTAACACTTAACCCTTTCAAGGCCGATTCCAAAGCTCTGTTTATCCCGATGAAGAGATTTACGGCTGTTGGTCTCGTCGATGATAATAGTTTGGCCGAATTCTTTAAATGCTCCTTCATCTCTTCAACAGAATCGAAATCTTTTTCGTATGCAGCCAAAGCAATACCGTAAGCTCCTGCCGCTTCCAACGCTGGAGCCCCTCTTATAGCAAGCCTTTTTATCGCATCTGCAAGTTCTTCAACTTTTCTGCATTCTAAGATTTCGAATTTATCTGGTAGCTTAGTCTGATCAATCAATTTTACAGCGTTTTCTTCCCAGAATATCGTTCTCATAGCTTCACTTTATCTGTTGAGATTAAAATTTTTACACTTCTTAAATCAAAAGATTTAAATATCATATCTTTCCACAGATTCTTATGAGGAAGTATGCAATTGTTGGTGTAATTCTCTTAATTGTTTGTATAGTATCAGCGGCATATGCATACGTCAGTTGGAATAACGAGAAAAAAGCGTATGAACTCGTGAAAATGGGACTTAAAGAAAGCAAAGATGGTAACTATGACAAAGCGATCAGCTATTTCGAGAAGGCTATTAAACTAGATCCGAATTATGCGATAGCTTACTACGATTTAGCTCTCGCTTACGGAAATGAAAATCAGTTTCACAGATACTACAAGTTACCCGGAGAAAACTTTACGCAAGCTGGCCATCCAGAAATGCAGATGAAATATGAAAATGCAGTCAAATATCTTAAGCTACTTGAAGAGAAGTTTCCTGAATACAAACCAATAGCTGAGCAAGCCTTAGGTGATGTAGGTTTCCTCTACTATTGCGGTTACGTTAATAGAGAGAAATTCGTCTTACCCCATTACTTATACGCTCTCAAACACATAAATGAAATTGAAAAGTATCTCGGCAAGGAAGGGGTTTCCGCACTCTACACGAATCTGGCGAGGACTTATCTTGCGATGGCAGAGGTCAAGAAGGCTGAGAAATATTACATAAAAGCTATTCAGATCTATCCTGATCCGGGAATAGATACCGCATACGAACACCTCGCATGGGTTGAGCTTGAACTCGGAAATGTAACGGGAGCGTATGACGTATCACACGAATACCTCCAGCATGCATCGAAATACGGATGGGATAGCGATCTCGGCTTAGCACCGGCAAGCATCTCAGCTTATCTGCTCGGTAAGTATGATGAAGCATCCAATTACGCTGAGAAGATAATAAAGGAATTCCCAGAATCTGCGTATGTTGGCGAAGCTTACAGGATTCTGGCTATGATTGATTACAAGAACGGTAACAGCAAAGAGGCGATAAAGATGCTTGAAGACGACATCAAGCACTGCAACGAACTTATGAAGCACCCAGAAGATATGACGACCGTTCCAACATCCATATACGAAAGGGCTTTAGCTGAATATTACCTGTTTGTATACACACACAACTCCACATACCTTAGCAACGCTATAAGCGACTTTAACTGGTTAATCGAGCATCCGAGACAGACAAAAAGAGAGGTGGCCCATAGAAACTACTACATACTCGCTCACCTCTCATTGGCGAGCATATACTCGCAACAGGGCAATTTTAACAAAGCTTTAGACATCCTCGAGAAGCTTAAGAAAGATCTCAGCAATGATCCGAATTTAAAGGGTTGGAATGAGTTCATAGGCCCTAGGATTAATGAAATGATAAAGAACGTTTCAGCAAAGAAAGCGATAAAGATGCTAGAGATGGTTTGGATACTTTCTCATTAAATTTATTACCAATTTCTTTTATACAATTGATAATAGCCTAAGACATAACACAAAATTACGAAAAGTTTATATTACCTATGACCGAAATAGAATGTGGTGATAGAATGTGTGCTCCAGTATCCGTCTCGATGACACCAGTGCTCTCGTTGGTTAGCATACTGCCCGCTATGCTCTTAGCCGTCATAAGTGGCTTAGCAGGAATAGCAATGGTCGTTAAGGGACTAAAACCCGTTGGAGGTGAATAAGATGTGTGCCCCTGTTTCTGCGACTATTGCGAGTAGTGTAACATCGACTTCCTTCGCAGCAAGCTTACTGATGAATCAGATATTGGCGGCAGTGATGATACTATCGATCGTTGGATACAAAGTTGTGAAGATAGTTAGGTCTGTGTAATATTATCATTAAAATTTTTTATAGCATTATGTTAAAACCTAAGATTCTGCAATTGGAAGTTACGAATGATTGTAATCAGAAATGCTTCATCTGTATGCGAACTACGAGCAAAAGGGATACAGGATACATCAGCTTTGACAACTTTTTGCAAATACCGATAGAAAAGTTCAGGGAAATAGCCTTTCACGGGTGGGGTGAGCCACTTCTTCATCCAGACCTCTTCAAGATGATAGATATGGCGAAAGATAGAGGCGTGAAAACGAGTTTGATAACGAATGGGACGATCATCAACGAAAGAATGGATGAAGTTATAAATAGTGGTTTGGATTCCATAGCATTCGGGATATTCACGACTAAAGGCAAGGAAAAGGTCTTCGAGAACATAAGGAAATTCGTTGAAGCTAAAGATGACATAGAGACTTTCATAGACATAACAATACTTCCAGATAACTTAATGGACATAGAGAAAATAGTAGGATTCGCCGGCGAGCTTGGCATTGATGTAGTTCTGCACAAGCTGTTCTATGCACACAATCCTGCTCTCGCCCCTCTTTCAGAAGAAACTGTAAAGAAAGCTTGCAGAGTGGCGAAAGATGTAGCGAAAGAGTATGGCGTGAAGGTTTACACACCTCCAAAGAGGAGAAGACCATGTGCCGTAGCTTTGTCGTGCATATTTATGGGGTGGGAGATGGTAGCGAGTCCATGCTGTTTCCTGCATGAAATGGGATACAGCTATCCATCTCTGAATTTTGACAGGCACAGAAGATTTTTGATAGAGATGAAAAGAAATGAGATCTGCAAGAAATGTCCTTGGTGAAATCTATAAAGCTCTTGGAATATTCCTCTTAGCCATAGTGAGCTACGCTCTCTCGTTCTTCGCCCCATCTGGAACCCTATCTGCTTTCTTAAATGTAAAGACAATCCCGTGCTTAGGCTTAGGTCTGCTTTCGGGAATCCTTTACATCTTCTGGATCGCATTGGCAAGAGAGATTTACGGAAAAGGTAACGGAACACTCGTTGCGATATTGACAGCTTCCTTAATACTGCTCGGAGGACCATGGTATGGTGTAACCGATCCGGTCTATTTCGGTGTATTCGGCTTAATTTCGTTCTTCGCAATGGGTGCATTAACGGACATTTTAAACGGCGGTGTTGGCAGCGTTAGCTGTCTAATTATTAATTGGTTCGCATTCGGTTATTTCCTAAATTACTATCCTTCTCCACTATCACTTGCGTTACTCATCTTAGCTATAAACGCTGCATCGGGTGTTCTATTCGATTTTCTCGCCAAAACTGTTGCACAAAAAATCTAACTCATCTGCTTTCCTATAATCTCGTCGAGAATTTTTAAAAATTCTTCTTCACATCCCTTTGGAATCGTAGCCCCGGCAGCTATATCATGTCCTCCACCACTTCCGCCGACCTTCTCAGCAGCAAATTTCAACGCATTAGCCAAATGAACGCCTTTTTTAACTAAATCTTTCGTCGCTCTTGCAGAAACCTTAATTCCATCTTCATTTTCAGCGAATGCAATTATGGGCTTGTTTCTGTTCGAAAATGAGTAACTCATACCCGCAACTATCCCGACAATGGTATCGAGAATCTTATCTCCGGCATGGAAGTATTGAATGTTCTCAAGTTCTTCTATCCCAATCTCATTCACGAACCTCAATCCGTCGCTGAGATTTCTTCTATGGTTTGCAAGCAGACTTCTCGCCTTCGCAAACACCTCCCCTCTTTCTCCCAAGCAAATCTTTAACCCAATTAGCTCTTGACCATACCTTGCAGTCGCATTAAGGAGAGTAGAGAACTCCATAGCATCTTTTAACTCTGTTCCCTCCTCTTCATCTCTTAAAACGTAACTTTCACCGACGATTCTAATTATAAGGCTGTAAGGGTAATTTGAATTAAGCAGAAGCTTAA
>CAZVXC010000017.1:0-8638 GCA_964631435.1 uncultured archaeon
CTCCCTCCTTATTCTGTTTTGTAATGCTCTTAAACCGATTTTGTGATCTTCAGTAGGGTCTTTAAGCTTGCCTTCTCTCTTCAGCTTCTCAAGCCACTCCTGCTTTCTTCTTAGAAGCTCATTTTTGCCGCTCATGCGTATATGATTCTTCCACTTGGAATATTAATTTTTTTGGTTGATGATCATATTTCGTAATAAATTTTTGAGATGCTATATCAATCTTCGGACGGAACGATCAAACATTTCCCGTTAAATCGAACGATCTTAACATCTATCCCATATACAGCCCCAACGTTCTCTTCGCTAATAACCTCTTTGCCTCCTTCAGCAAAAATCCTGCCGTTTTTCATCATAACAATTCTGTCAGCGTAGTATGCTGCCAAATTTAAATCGTGGGATGTTATTACGGCGGATATTCCGTCTTTCTTAACAATCTTCTTTATCAGATTCATTATCTCTATCTGACTCTTTATATCGAGATTGTTTGTCGGTTCATCGAGCAAGAGTATCTTCGCCTCCTGCGCTAAGGCTCTCGCTATTATTACCTCCTAAAGCTTACCACCGCTTAACTCATTCAAATTTATCAATGTATATCTCACCCTCAGTTCAGAGCTTTTAACATCAAAGCTGACGATGCTAATGATAGCTATGTCGGTTATAGTTAAGATTTTACTTTAATTTCCTCAAATAGAATTGCTTCCCCTGATATTCTATTTTTACAACCTTCCCCTCTTTGATAAGCTTATCTACTACATTCTTGGCAATTCCGTTTAGAGCATCTTCACGTATCGGATGGACAGCTGTTATACTTAGTATCTCATCCTCTATACCCCCTGAAATCGAAAAATCGCCGCCTTCGAATTCTATAAGATACCTAACCCTATCTGCACCTAATGATGCCGAAAAAATTTGATAGGCTTTATTCAACATAACCTCGCTCGCTTTGCGAACCCATTTCTCGCACGGAGGTCTTGTGGGCGTGGATATGTATGCGATATCTGGCTTAAGTTCTTTTAAGAATGCCGCAAGCTTTTGCAATTCATCTCCGTAATCGATGTTTATCAACATTGTCTCCGTAACGAGCTTTCCTCCGAAGTTATCTCTGAATTCCAGCATACCATCCAGAATTTCTTTAAGCTTTAACTGCCTATGAGGTCTATTAACTCTTTTCCAGATTCTCTCAGATACCGCATCAAGCTTTAACGAAACGTAATCGAATTCAGATAAATCCTCTCTGACATCTTCTCTCCAAATTAGAGATGAATTGGATATAATAGCTAAAGCAATCCCAAATTTCCGCAAAAGCTTCGCCTCTTTTCCAAGATTTATGTCCAACGTCGGCTCTCCATCCGGGACGAATGTTATGTAATCGACATCTCTGCCAATCTTTTTTTCTACGCTCCTCAAAATCTCATCTAAGGTGTAAAATTCTGATCTATCTATTTGCTTGACCGTAGTATTGCCGATCTGGCAGTAAACGCAAGAATATGAACAGGTTTTTGGCGGGATGTTGTTCACGCCTAAGCTCCTTCCCAATCTTCTCGACGGGACTGGGCCGAATGCTATCATAAAAAAATTATAATGTTACCAAAAGTAATCCACCATAAGCTACTGCAGCTAAGAACAGAAGCATCGCTATCGCATTCACAGCTCTTGAATTTCTCGCTCCGAAGTTCGTATCAAGTATTATCGCCCTAAGCCCATTGAAAGCATGGAATGCAACTGCTACAAGAAATATCCAGTAGAAAGCTTTGATTGTAGGATTGCTGAGCCTTAGAACTACTTGCTCGTAACTTAGAGCTTCGTGGGAAGATAGATGAGTTATATATAGATGAAAGAGGACGAAGCCTAACAGCAGTATCCCTGTTATCATCTGAAATATCCACCCGAAAGGTTCAAGAACGCTTCTTGTATGCATAGCCATTTAAATCACCCCATAATGTATGTATACATAACGTATGTGCTCCAAATCCAGCACAAGACTGCCAAGCCTGCTAAAACGTATGTCAGAGCTTTTCTGTATGTATATAGAATTCCAAATTCATGGAGAACGACTCTTATTCCGTTGAAAGCATGGTAAAACGTTACCAAGAACAGCAGGGAATCCAAAGGGAGAGTTTCCGGTCTTACTGTTAGTGAGATGAACGTCGTATATACCTCTTTGCCAAGTCTGAGAGACGTCAGATACGAAAGATGCATAACAAGATATATCAGCAGTATTATCCCTGTTAGCCTTTGCAGAGAGAATGCTATGCTTTGAATCGAAACTCCTCTAATCCTAAACCATCCTCTAATCCCCATATCTCTCACCTGAAAATTCTCTTTATTAAGTAGCCTGCTGAGCTTCTCCTAACTTTTTGGACAGCCTTAGCAGGCTCAACCTTCTTCGGACATACCTCGCTACACTCCGCTGAGAAATGGCATCTCCATACACCGTTCGATCCCGAAATCACTTCCAATCTATCGTTCTTTCCCATATCTCTGCTATCTGCACAGAATCTGTATGCCGCAGTTATCGCAGCCGGGCCAAGATAATCATCCCTCGTTGACGCCGCCGGGCAGACTGAGTAGCAGCATCCGCATTTTATGCAGAGAGTGAAGTCGTAATACTCCTTTAGCTCCTCAGGCTTCTGTCTTAGCTCCGTCGGATTGGAATAGCTTGTGTCATCCCTTATAAGGTAAGGCTTGACAGCTTCGTGTTTCTCGAAGAAGTCGTCGAATTCAACGACCAAGTCCTTTATAACCTTCATGTTATCGAGAGGTTCTATGTCGAGTCTATTTGAATTCAGATGCAATATCTGGGTCTCGCACGCAAGCATAGGTTTTCCGTTTACTCTCACAGCACAACTCCCGCACACACCCATTCTGCAAGAGGCTCTGAATGCCAAGCTGCCGTCTAAGTGTTCCTTTATGTAATACAGCCCTTCAAGCAGAGTCATTCCCTTCTTCACAGGGACTTTAAATTTCTGCCAGTATTCATGAGTTCCGTCAAACCTTCTGATGTTAAATATAACTTCCATACCACCACCCTAATACTTTCTCTCTACAGGCTGCCATTTCGTGATTGTTACGGGAATGTAATCGAGTTTCGGTCCATCTGGGGTGTAATATGCGAGAGTATGCTTCAACCAATTCTTATCATCCCTCTCAGGATAATCGAGCCTGTAATGTGCTCCTCTGCTTTCCGTTCTCGTGTAAGCTCCGACTGCAACGACTTCGGCAACATCAAGCAAAAAGCCGACTTCCATCGATTGCATTAGGTCTGTGTTAAATCCTCTGCTCTTATCTATGATCTCTATGTTCCTGTATCTCTCTTTGAGTTCCCTTATCTTCTTTATCCCCTCTTTCATCTCATCTCCCGTCCTGAATATCCAGAAGTGCTTCTCCATAACCTTGCTTAGCTCTCGTTTAATGTCGTATGGATTTTCATCCCCGCTCTTCCCTAAGAATTCATCGAAAATTCTCTTTTCCTCCGCTTTAACCTCGTCGCTCGTTATCTCTTTGAAATCGGTGTTTAATGCAAACTCAACGGCTTTATCACCTGCCACACGCCCGAATACCAAGCATTCCGCAGTCGAATTCGATCCCAATCTGTTTGCTCCGTGAATGCTCACGCATGCACATTCGCCAGCGGCAAAAAATCCTTTAACTGGAGATTCGCAGTTAACGTTCGTATGTATCCCACCCATCGTGTAATGTGCCACAGGTCTAACCGGGATAGGTTCCTCAACCGGGTCTATTCCGACGAATTTCTTTGCGGCATCTCTGATAAGCGGTAATCTCTCCTCTATCTTTTCCTCTCCGAGATGAGTTAAGTCTAATGCTATGTAAGGCCCGTGCTCGCTTTCGAATCCTCTTCCCTCTATTATCTCTCTCCACATCGATCTCGAAACGACATCTCTCGGAGCAAGCTCCATTTTCTCTGGAGCGTATCTCTCCATGAATCTTTCGCCATTTTTGTTCCTCAGATAACCGCCTTCACCTCTGCAAGCTTCGGTCATAAGTATTCCAGATGGAACTAAGCCTGTTGGGTGGAACTGAACGAATTCCATATCTTTTAGCGGAATTCCGGCTCGATAAGCTATAGCTAAGCCATCAGCGGTAACCTGATGGCTATACGTTGTGAATCCGTAAAGTCTGCCTGCTCCTCCGGTTGCAAAGATAACAGCTTTTGCTTCAAAAATTACAAGATCCCCAGATCTGAGATCGATCGCACTCAGTCCTTTAATTCTGTTATCCTCTATAAAGAGATTCGTAACGAAATATTCGTCGTATCTCACTATATTCGGATAAATAAGGGTTCTCTCGTAAAGCGTGTGGACTTCATGGAAGCCGGTTCTATCTGCTGCGAATACGGTTCTGTTAAAGCTGTGTCCTCCGAAAGCTCTTTGAGCTATCTTCCCATCTTCCCTTCTGCTCCACGGACATCCCCAGTTATCGAGTCTGAGAATCTCTTTTGGCATCTCTCTGACAAAGAATTCGACGGCATCCTGATCTGCAAGGAAATCGGAGCCTTTAACTGTATCCCATGCGTGTAGGTCGAAGCTGTCTCCTTCCTCTGGCCTTAAGACTGCCGCAGTACCTCCTTCGGCGCAAACGCTGTGGCATCTGATCGGATAAGTTTTCGCTATCAAAGCTATGCTAATCTTTCTGCTCTTTTCAGCAGCCGCAATCGCAGCCCTCAATCCGGCAATGCCAGCTCCAACAATAACAACATCATGCCTAACTTTCTCCATAAATCATCCCTTCAACTTCCTTTTAACAATTTCAGCAACCTCCATAGGAGTTTTCCCAACCTCAACACCTACCTCATTCAAAGCTTTTATCTTCGACTCAGCCGTCCCTCTTCCGCCTTCAATAATCGCTCCGGCATGTCCCATCCTCTTTCCCGGAGGTGCCGTTATTCCAGCTATATAGCCTACGACGGGCTTAGACATATGCTTTTCAATGAACTTCGCAGCCTCTTCTTCATCCGTTCCTCCGATTTCACCGATAAGAACGACTAAATCAGTCTGATCGTCTTCCTCAAACATCCTTAAAACGTCTATGAAGCTCGTTCCGATTATCCTATCTCCTCCGATTCCGATTACCGTTGATTGACCTATGTCGAGTTTCGTTAGGTTATAAGCTATCTGATAAGTCAGCGTTCCGCTTCTCGAAACTATACCAACGTTCCCTTCTTTGAATATCTGAGGAGGCATAATTCCGAGATGAGATTTACCGACGCTTATTATACCGGGACAATTTGGCCCTATCAGAATTCTATTCTCAGCCTTAACCTTCTTGTAAACCTTGAGTTCATCGTAAACGGGAATGCCTTCGGTTATCGCAACTATCACCTCGATTCCGGCATCAACAGCTTCCATTATTGCATCCGCAGCAAAAGGTGCCGGGACAAAGATTACGCTTGCGTTGGCATCTGTTTTCTCAACAGCCTCGCTAACGCTATTAAAAACTGGAACACCTAAGACCTCGCTACCCCCCTTTCCGGGTGTAACCCCACCAACTATCTTCGTTCCATATGCAATCATCCTCTCAGCATGAAATCTTCCTTGGGACCCCGTTATCCCCTGAACTATAGCCTTAGTATTCTCATCGATAATTATAGCCATATTCACACCCCCGCAAGTTCGACAGCTTTTTTCGCACCTTCCTCCATACTCTCAACGAGGTGTATGTTAGTTATGCTATTATTCCTTATGAACTCCTCGATAATTGCTCTGCCCTCCTCTTCGTTAGTGCCGGCTAACCTTAAAACTATGGGCAAATCTATCTTCAGTTCGCTGAAAGCTTCTGCCAAGCCTTTTGCGACCTCATCACACCTCGTAATCCCGCCGAAGATGTTCATGAATATCACCTTAACGTTCTTATCCATCAGAATTATGTTTACAGCTTCTCTAACAACATCACTACTCGCCCCTCCTCCGATATCGAGGAAGTTTGCCGGCTTGCCACCTTCGAGATATATCAGATCCATCGTTGACATACTCATTCCGGCACCGTTCGCTATAACGCCTATGTTTCCGTCGAGCTTGACGAAATTCAAACCCTTCTCTTCAGCTATTCTTTCGGTCTGGTCGATTTCGGTATAATCCTTCATCTCCTTCAAATCCGGGTGGCGGTATAATGCGTTATCATCTACATTCAACCTCGCATCAGCCGCTATCAGCTTTCCGTCTTTCGTAGCGATTAGGGGATTTATCTCTGTTAGCTCAGCTTCATGATGGATTAAAATGCTATACAAAGCCTTTATTATTCTGCTAACCTCTTTCTGATACTCCTTGGGCATATTCGATCTGTAAAGGACGTCTCTAATCTGATAATCCCACAATCCGAAGAGGGGATCGATCGTTGTTCTCGCAATTTTATCCGGATAGTTCATCGCTATCTCTTCAATGTTCATTCCGCCTACACTGCTAACGATTAATGCGAAGCCTTTACTTGCTCTATCAAGCGTGAAACCGACATACATCTCTCTCGCAATATCAAGTTGTTCTTCGACATATATCTTCTCAACCCTATGCCCCTTTAGCTCCATTCCGAACATGCTTTTCGCAAGCTCAAAAGCCTCTTCAACGCTGTCAGCTTTCTTAATTCCCCCCGCTTTTCCTCTTCCACCAACGAGAACCTGAGATTTGAGAACAACTTTTCCACCGAGTTTTTGAGCGATCTCCTTAACTTCATCTGGATTCTTCGCAAGCTCTCCTTTTGCTATGGGTATTCCGTATTTCTTAAATATCTGTTTTGCTTGATATTCGTGCATTCTCATTGATATCACCTTCCAGCGTTGGTTCTTTATTATTGATGAAAAATGTTTCCGTTCAGCGGTATTAACTTTTATTAAACGGTAACACTAAATGATTTCCTTAGCAATTTTCCAGCAGTCAATTATCTTCTCCACAACTTTTCCTTTAAACGGAAAAGAGAGAGATGACATCTGCCTTACGATATCTTCGCTATACTCTATTTTGCCCAAAAGTTGGACATCATTTTCCTCACACCATCTCTCAATTTCTAAGCTCATAGATTCGTTTAGATCGTATTTGTTTATGATTGCGAAAGGTTTTATTTTGAAATGTCTCGAAAGCTCAACAACCCTCTTTAAATCGCTCAAACCGGATAAAGTCGGCTCGGAAACTATTATCGCAGCATCAACGCTGGTTAAAGAAGCTATAACTGGGCAGCCTATACCGGGAGATGCGTCTATTATCAAAAACTCAGCATTAAGCTTCTCTGCAATTTCATCCGCTTTCTTTCTAACCTCACTAACGAGTCTTCCGCTATTCTCCTCTCCCGGATTAAGCATTGCATGAACTATGTATCCGAACTTCGTTTCTGAAATGTAAATCTCTCCAGTCTTAACGTCTCTCATCTCAATCGCTTCTTGCGGGCAGGCATGGTAGCAAAAGCCGCATCCTTCGCATCTCCTTTCATCAACTCTGAACCCATCATCAATTGTTATCGCATCGAATCTGCAAAGTTCATAGCATAGCCCGCATCCATTGCATTTATCTGTTATGAATGCTTTTTTGCTTGCAACGAAATCTTCTTTCGAAATTAGTTTCGGCTGAAGGAGTATATGCAGATTAGGAGCATCCACATCGCAATCAGCAATTACACCACCTTCCTCGGAATGTATTATTGCCGCAAATGTCGTCTTTCCTGTCCCTCCTTTTCCGCTGACTATCGCAACCCTCTTCATTTCAACCCCTCGTATATTTCGACAAAGATATCTGAAAGCTCATAAAGCATCTCTCCTCTCGAATACTTCTCAGCCACTTCTTTACTGAAAGGAATCTTCGATATGATTTCTATTCCCTCTTCTTTGCAAAATCTCTCAGTTCCGTCGAATGGGAGGCCATATTTATTTATTACAACTCCGAATTTTAAATTGAGGCTCGAAACAACATCTATCGCAATTTTTAAGTCGTGCAAGCTGAAAGGTGTCGGTTCAGCTACAAGAATTACGAAGTCCGCATCCATAACGCTCTCCACCATCGGACACGACGTCCCCGGAGGGCAGTCGATTATCGCATCCCTTCCAATCTCCTTCTTTATCTGCTTTATCAGAAATACCGGAGAGGCTTCACCTATGCTTAGCTCGCCGAAAGTCAGGTTTATCTCGCCTTTAACATCTACAATCTTCCCTGTAACTTTATCTATTTCCCTTATAGCATTTTCCGGGCAAAAGTAGCTGCAAGCTCCGCAGCTATGGCAAAGCTCATGCATTGGATAAGCTTTATCTATGACGAGGATTGCAGAGTAATTGCAAACATCACTGCAAATCTTGCAGGCTGTGCATTTCTCTGAATCAACCGCAGGAACCTTTCTGTAAGTCTCTCTAACCCTTTTCTCGCCTTTAATGAAATGATAGGCATTCGGTTCTTCGACATCCAAATCAAAGAGGTCTATTTTATTGAAGTATGCTAAGTTCGTTGCCACAGTCGTCTTTCCTGTCCCACCTTTTCCAGAAGCTACAGCTATCCTCATATCTCATCAACAACAAAATCATTCCCTATTTTTCTAACTCTAACTACCATTTCTCTGCTCCCGTCAAAGCCTTCTTTTCTTAATTTGCTGAAATCGGCATTCTTCAGAAAATCCAGAATGAATTCAAGCTCTTTTTCAAGTTCTTCGC
>CAZVXC010000017.1:8648-14640 GCA_964631435.1 uncultured archaeon
CTCCTTAGCAATTCGCCAACGATCTGATCATACTTCTTCCTTGCCGCTTTCTCTATGCAGTAATTTTTAAGATGAAGAGTTATCTCCATCTCCTCCCTCTGCCCATTCCCCTTCCTCTTCCGACTGCAAATGTGATCCTCTCAAGCTTTCCATCTGCAAACATCCTTATGGCATCCTCAATCTTCATCCCTTCAGCTCTGTAAACCTCTATTCCCGCAGCATTTAAAGCGTCCATAGCCTTAGGCCCGACGTTTCCTGTTAGCAGAACTTTCACGCCTTTATCTATCAACAGCTGTGCCGCAGTTATTCCGGCACCGCTTAAAAGTTCCGCAGCAGGGTTTTTGATGACTTCGACGGATTTTATCTCATCATTTAGCTCTACTATTGTGAAAGCGTTTGCTCTTCCGAATTGCGGAGCTATTATATCATCTAATCCTCCTTTTTGGCAGGTTGCGGCGATTTTCATATCTCTACAACCACCGGAGGATATTTAAGGTTTGCCTAAATTTAGTGTATGCAACCCATAGATTCATCAGCTTCCACAAGCCTTCCGCTCATGAACTGCTCGATAGCGTCTCTCACCCTTCCTCTCGCACCCATGTAAACCTTTATTCCGTAGCTTTTAAACAGAGCTATCGCTTTTGCTCCCATCCCTGAGCAGATGACGGCATCTATGTCTTTACCTCTCAGAAGCTCAGGTGGTCTTCCAAATCCGCCGAAGTGTTCGCTGGTATTTCTTACAATTTCGACCTCTCCCGTTTCCGTATCGAATATCGTGAACACCTCTGCTCTTCCAAAATGTTCGCATACGAAATCATCGAGACCACCGATGTAGCAAGGTATAGCTATTCTCATATCTATCGCTCCATACATTGAATTATTAGGTTTTTCTGATAGTTAGGTTAAATCGAAATGTATGACTTCGCCATTCTCAACCTCTTCATCGGTTACATGCAACTTTTTAACAACCCCTTTGCACTCGATAGTATAGTCCCCAATCGGCTTCGTAGGATACGTTGTATTCTGAGCATACGGGAGTATCAGCTTGTATCTTCCATTAACAACTTTCACTTTCTGTGAGTATTCGAATATCCTTCCCTGATTCGTTTTTATCTTAACCTTAGCCACAACGTAATCTCCGGTAGCGTTGCCTTCAACGACAGCACCTTTAACGAATTCGAAAATCTTTACGTAACCAGAGGGGCGAGTATCGATCTTTTCCTTGGCATAGACTGAATTGTAGATTGTCTTATACAGAGATTCGAGAAATCCGAAGTATGTGTATGCTGAGCTTTTGCTCTCATACACCATTCTGTAATGCTTCAATCCATTTCCGTCAAAGAGATGGAGCTTTGCCTCCATAGTTTCGTAATAGCTTTTACTCGGAATATTTACAACAGTCAAGGCTTTGGCTCCGAAAGGAATCCTACCCGTTAAAGATATCCCTATGTTCCCGTTTATATCCTGATAGACTACGCCGTAACCTTTGTAATATATCTGCTGAGCTTTTTCCAAGCTTCCCTCAGCCCATACGGCCATTGCGTAAAATTTACCAGTCTCCATCTCGACATCGCTTATGACGTATTTAACATTAAGCTTCTTAGCAATCTCATCAGCGTAGCTCTCGTTAAATGCTGTGAAGAATGGGGCTGCGCCTGGAACGTTATTATACTTATTCCCTATTCCTTCTTGGAACGGATTCGCCACTGGTATGCGATGGGCTATAGCTGTTATCCAATGCCCGTAATCCCACCAGCTCATAATGCTGTAAACCCCTTTTGGGTAGCTATACGGTTCGCCGATCTTGCTTGGCGGTTTATACAACTCGTAATAAAATTTGTCGTAGAAAGCTTTGTTCGGAGTGTTATTCCTCATCCAGGTTAACGCATTGAACCATTGCTCGTTAATCCCTCCAGCGGAGTATTTGCTATACGTATTTGCTTGAGCAAATGTTGGGTAGAAGAGGATGAGTATTAAGATTATCGACAGAGCTATTTTTACCGAGCTAAATTTCTTCTTCTCCTTGTTTAACGAAGCCTTGACATATTCGTAGAAGCTCAGTTTTGATAAGATGTAATCGAGCATTACGGCAGCGAATATAGCTGAGACTGCACCGAAGTAGTATGCGAATCTGTTCTGACCACACATAGCTATGAACATTGCCACTCCCCATATTAAAGCGAGGAGATGCAATTGCTTTCTCTCTTTTAAGAACTCATAAGCTATGAGGAAGAATGCTGGTATGGCAAAGAAGAAGGTCATGCTGAAATTCTGCCATGCAGGAACCAAGCTGAATCCGCCGCCTATCGTAAAAAACGGCTGGACTTCAGCAACTGTTAAAGCTCCTCCTCTCGGTTGAACGACCCTTATTATTCCGAATATGTAATGCAGGAAATCTGGCGAGATTACAGATATTATCGCTAAGACTACTGCGAAAACTAAGGCTATCGTTAGTGGAAAAGCTATCCTCTCGCTCACACCTATTTTGCTAAAGAAACCTTTCGCCTTAAGCAACTCTATTGAATAGAAGAAGGCTATTATTGCTGCTGAGCTTAACAGAACGAGAAGCTGGAAGGGTGAGTAATAGATAGTGTTAAGGTGGGGATATACAAAGGAGAAAGGTAAATAAACTACGGATGCGGTCAGAAGGGTTATTATGCCTATGGAAGCTAAGTTCTTGGTGTTAACATTTACGTAATCCTTGAGGATATACATCAGAAATACGTAGATGAGGATGAAGAAAGCGGCAACGAATCCCGGAGCCCATGTAAGCAGATAAAGCCCTAAGGCTAAGCCGCTGAGAATTGGATAGATTATATTTTTGCTTTTCCAGGTTGTTTGATCTTTCCATTTGTTGATTGAATAGGCGAAGAGTGCTAAGGTTAATGTCTGCCAGAAAACTTCCCATACGTGATGATCGTTGAAGCTTAAAACGCTCCTCGCCATTAGCTGGCCCGGTATGAGGACGACGAGGAGAGATGAGATAACGCCCGCTTTCCTTCCGAATATTGAGGATGCAAAGATATACACAGGTATTGCAAGCAACGCCCCTCCGATTGCTGGGATGAATGCTATTACATTCCTTATCTCAGCGGACGTTGTTGCGTTAAAAATCTTCGCAGCAAAAGTGCTGAGATAGACTAAGAATGGGCCAAAGTGGACGAATGTTCCGTAAGGATAATTTGTGAATGCGTCGAACCAAATTCTGTTCGGGAAGTTGTGGAGCGTTGAGTCTATTAGTCTGAAGTAATACCAGGGGTCATTTCCGCTTAGTCTTGCACCTTCCATCCAAGGGACGAAGACTGAGTTCCATGGATTTACTATCCTGAGATATAAGCCGATGATTATTGCTGCGATGATGAATGCGTAGCTTCCGAATTTTTCAAGATTTCTCATCGTTTCCTGATTGAGAAAACAAAATTTAAATTTTTTTATTTCGCCGATTATCTATGCGGTATAACACACATATCCTTTTCGCAATAACCTTTGTCCTACCTCTGTATAAATTCTTCTCCGAGATTCCCTTAGTTTCCTACCTCTTCATCGCATCCTTCGCATCTCTGACTCCGGATTTGGATCATCCGAAAGCTTTTGCAAGCAGAGGTTCGTTTACGTCGAAAATCATAAGATTCACAACGAAACATAGAGGCTGGACTCACAGCCTTTTCGGTCTGCTTCTCTTTTCTTCAGCATTCGCCTTAGTCCTGTATTACATTAAGCTAAGCGTATTCTATGCCATTCCATTCTTTTTCGGTTACATATCGCACTTAATTTCAGATTCGCTGAATCCAAGCGGAGTTATGTGGTTTTGGCCGAATAAAAGGCGGTTAGGTGTAGGTTTAATCTCTACAGGGTCTAAAAGGGAAAAATTGTTTAGATTAATTCTTATCGTTGCCCTCGTATTTACCCTTTACTTTTCCATTACAGAAAACCCAATATACTTTTAACCGTCTCGATTGAATGCTTAACACTCCTCTTAGATTCAATTGAGACTATTTTTGGCAAGAGCCTCAAAGCCTTAAACCTCTTTCCATTTTGAATCGCATATAGAAATTCATGTTCTGTCTCGATCCATGAGAGAGCTTCTAAGAGCCTTTCTTCGTATCTTCCAAGCTCATTACCGCTTAAGCAATCGAAAAATACCTTTGCAGATTTGAGAGACGGGGCATTTCCTTCACCAGCACCGCTCACGCAGCCAACAGCTTCGCCTATGCCATATATATTTCCCCAAACAATAGGCTTACATCTCGATGGTGGAAGCAACCTTATTTTGCCGAAGCAGTTGCAATCCTTCTCTTTCTCTTCCAAATTGTATGTCTCCCTAAGGTAATCTATGAGTTTTAACGCTCTCTCCTTATTCAGCTCTCCAGCACCGATATGCCATCTGTTATTGCTGAGAGGAAAAGCCCATGCATATCCGGTTGATACCATGAATACGTATATGTTTTCATCAAGCTCATGCTCCTCGATGCTTTGAACCGTAACGAAGATTTCATCATTCTCTATCTTCGGCAGAATTGCTCTGCTCACGCCAGTAGCATCTACGATTATATCAGCTTTATCTTCTCTCAATTCGAAATCCCATAAGTCTTCCATCAGCTTCTTTTTGTCAAGTATGACTATCTCTTTATTCTTCAGCTTAAGCTTACCGTTCACGATAACGTATTTCGGCTTTGATAAGAAGTATTCATCTATGCTCACACCGATCTCCCTGTATAGCTCTTTCGTTTCGGTGTAGCTGAATCCCCAAGCACATCTGCAATCGGGTTTGCTTCTTATATCGTAAATTGAAACATCAAATCCATTATTTTCGAGCAGATGATAGAGATAGCTTCCGGCGATGCCAGCACCGTATATTTGAATCTTCATAGAATGCTTTAGATTAGAAGCGATTAAAATTTTATGCTTCTGAGATTTATCAGATATTTTCTGTTATTTTGTGTGTTGTTCTAAGTTCAGCAATGGCTTCAAATGGGTAGTCTTATATCACACCCTCTACCATATAATGATCTTAAGAAACTATTAGAGAATTTAATCAGATTCAAAGACGCATGGATACCTTAGGTGCAAGATGGGGACTATCTTTTTTCGGAATTACCCAATACCGAACTTAAACCGATTGCTCTCTTGCTTTTATCGTCTTCTTAATTTCCTCGATTGAAATTAAACTCTTCTTATCGAAGTTTATTCCGAGTATCTCAACGTTGTAACTCAAATCCTTCCAAGTCTTCTTAAAGCTGATTAGCTCTTTCAGGTGCATCAAAATGCTTATATTTCTCAGAACGAAGAAGACTTTGTCGTTTTGCGTAAATTTCTCCATTTTTTCCGAAAGCTTTGCTATCGGGTTGCCACAACCGTAGAACGTTTCTATCTCGTAGTATTCGTTGCTTATTGAAACATCAACACCTCTCTCGTCTTCAAGTCTTGGTATCCTCTTATACTTCTCCCATAAATATTGCCAAACAAAAGATTTCATTGCCGAGTGTTCATCACTCGCTTGCTTTAAGCTATCTGGAGAGCTTGCCATTAGCTTGTGCCACATAACTCTTAGCTCCTTAGGTGCTTTACTAAAATCGAGGTATTCTTTAAGTTTGTCGTTAAACCTCTGTGTTGCATTCATGAAGTCTTCTCCGAAGCTGTAACTCATTACGAGTTTTGAACCGGAGATGAATTCTACCATCTTTATCTTTAGCTCTTCGTCAATTTTTACAGGCTCAATTTTGAGAATATGCTCTCCAGCTTCAGGTATATTCTTCCTGATTTCCATCTCAAGTTCCTCTGGTTTATCTGTAACTAATATCAAGAATCCCAAACTACTGAATGGGAATTTCGATATGACTTTTTTAAGGATTCCAGAATACTTCGCTTCCTCAACGATGATTATCTGATCGGATATCTCCGCTTTAAATTCAAATTCAACGTCTTCAACAGTTCTTACTGATATCGGCTGCGGATAGCCGCCCTTCTTCTCCCTGTAAACTTCTCTGCATAT
>CAZVXC010000017.1:14650-14935 GCA_964631435.1 uncultured archaeon
TGATTCTTGTATTTCAACGATATCTTTCATGCTTTGTTCGTAGGATTCTTCTGTCTTTGAATACTTCTCTATTGGTATCCGAATTTGAACGGATTTTTCTGTCAAAAATCTTTCATAGGGCTTAATTGGTCTAAATTTTGTTAATATAAGCTTAGGAATCCTGCGAGAAGATTGTTTTTCTACGGTTATGTTAAAGACTGTATCGATGTTAGAAATTGCGGTGATTAGCTTAAACTTCCCTAATTTGAATTGGGGTATTAGCAACCTTTTATCAGTTTTACGTTC
>CAZVXC010000018.1:0-1952 GCA_964631435.1 uncultured archaeon
GATAAAGACTGGGTTGAAGTTAGCAATGCTGTTTTCAACGTCCAGCTTATGAAAATTTATTACAGCGATGATTTTGCTTCGAGTATAGCTGAGATGGAAGTTTTGTCAAGCAAAGTAGCTGAAACGAGATTCATAGCATCGCCAATTAATGCCGGGATGAAAAAAGCGATAGAAATATTTTCTCCGAGAAAGGTTGTTGCAAAGAAGTTTTTTATGGAGTGGGGAGTATGATAAACATTTACGGAATAAAGCTGACGAACATCCTTATAGCGATCGCGATAATGCTTATCGCCGTTCTGCTTGCGAAATTTGTTACTGCAAACGTAAGGAGAGCTTTGTCTGAAAAGTTGAAGAGAGACCAGCTTGAAATCTTAATTAAAGCTATATACTACGGCATAATTCTGATCGGTTTTCTGACGATAACTCCGCTATTCGGCATAAGCCTCTCAGGACTCTTAGTCGCTGGAGGAATTACGGGTATAGTTTTGGGATTTGCAAGTCAGAGCGTTGTAACAAATCTCATTTCAGGATTGTTTTTGCTCTGGGAAAGACCGATAAAGATAGGGGATCAGATAAAGATAGATGACATCTCTGGCTTTGTGGAGGATATACACATAATGTCAACGATCGTCAGAACATACGACGGCCTCTACGTCAGAATTCCGAACGAAAGAGTTTTTTCATCCAACATCGTAAATTACGTTACAAACGTTGCGAGAAGGTTTGAATACGTCATTGGCATAAGTTACGATTCAGATGTTGATAAGGCTATTAACATCATCAAAGGTGTCATAGAAAGAGAACCTTTCGCTTTAAAAAATCCGGAACCTGCGGTTTTTGTCGATAATCTCGGAGATAATTCTATAAACATCGTTGTGAGAGTTTGGTCTCCTTCTTCGGTTTGGTTTGAGGTGAGAATGAGACTTCTGAAAGAGATACTTAGAGAACTTGAGAAAAACGGAATAGAGATTCCTTTCCCACAACGTGTTGTCTGGTTTGCAAACAAGCTGAGAATCGAGCAGTAATTGCCCTGCTGAAAATTAGGATAAAAGCACCGGAAAGTGTGCTGGATTTATAAGTGCTGATAGATGATTGTCTAGCTCATCTATAACAGTAGTTCATTGATAGCTTAGTTTTCAATAGAGCAACTTCAATTCAATAGATAATTTCTATCTCTTAGGACAGCATAACATTCCTCGGCTTATATATCTATATATATCTATAATCGTTTTAAATTAATAGATTATCTAATCTTAAGATAGGAGAAACCTTAGTTATGTTTAGGAAATTCTTGTCCTTTGTTATTAGCTCTTCGTTGGCACACAATTAACACTCGGATTGTGAAAATACCAGCTGTAATTCCGATCCTCCTCAAAACGGCATCAGCAATTATTATCGACGTCTGGAGTGTAAGCTCTTAAGACGATGATCTAGAAGCTTTTCCTTTCAGTAATTTTTCGGTAAATCATTCCAAATATTATCGCGATCGCAATGAAATATACTATGTGTTTGATAATCATCGCTGCCACCAGATGCGGAATCAGAAATTAAAATCGCTCTTATTTTTCCACTTTTGCTTTAGTTCATTAATCACATTATCGCTAAATCTAACTCCTTTAGCTCTTAGCTCTCTAACAATTTCATCGAAATCTTCATCGATCAATCCTCTTTTCTTTGCGATGTAAAGGATTGCGAGAGATCCAGCAACTCTCAAACCTATGGACTCTGCAATAACCCTCGGAATTCTCTCATCCATTATGAGTAAATCAGCGTTAAGCTCTTTCGCGAGAACTATCGCTTCAGCTTCACCAATCTCTATCTCCCCCTTCAAAACTTCAACGCTAAGTTTATCTCCAACCTCCTTAATTTCGATCCATTTTGCTTTTTCTACTTCTTCAGCTCCCGGCTTTCCCTTACCCTTAACGACAATCTCATTCCAAACAGCTTTTGGA
>CAZVXC010000018.1:1962-14557 GCA_964631435.1 uncultured archaeon
GGAATTGTAATTTTACCAAAAAGATCTTTTAGAATGTGCAGCTTTTCGATCTTAGCCAATACGATTAAAGGACTTGAATTCGAAACTACAATCATAGTATCTCTTCCAGCGTCTTTGTGTCCTTCTCTAAATCTTTTGCATCGTACTGTATTGGAATGTCCTTAGAAGCTAATATTTCCATCATCTCCCATTTCGTAATTCCAGCGATCTCAGCAGCTTTTCCCAAGCTCACCTTTCCTTCCCTATATAACTCAATAGCCAAATAAAGTCTAACAAGCTTAGGAACTTCTTCATCTTTCACTTTCAGAATCCTAACTAAATCTCTCGGCACTTTGACAGATAATTCTTCCATGATAATAGTTGATAGAGGATATATTAATACTTTTGACTTGAAGTTCTGTCCTTAGCAGGGAGTTTCAAATTAGCGTAAAAACTCGCCAGCTATATCTTTAGCTGGAATATTGTATTGAGTTACGTAGATAGGGGCTGAAGTATTGAAGTCCCCAAAAGATTTTGCAGAAGAGAGAATCGCTCCTTGTTTAGCACTACTAACCTCAATAAAGCATCAGCCATGTTTAAATCCTAACTTCAATTTGCCCTGTTGAAAAATTATAACGAAAGCACTGGAAAGTGTGCTGGACTTTGTCTAATTCATTTACGTCAGCAATTCGTTGATAGCTTAATTTTCAACAGAGTATTCCAGTTTAGTTTTGCTTAGTTTTGCAGTTAGTTTTTGCTTGCTTGCAAAAAGACTTTAGGTGTTAATTATTTGACCCACCTCCACATCCAAGCACTGGCTAAAAAAAGATTTAAATTTTTCTCAGCTTTTAAGATAGCCCCACACTCCAAACAATAAACTCGAAAGACCTATAATGAGCAGTAACAAAATTCCTATATTCGCTGCAAGCATTGGCAGATTGTAATAAAGTGCCCATCCAAAAATTCCAAGAGCAACAGTTAGGACAGCTACACCAATACCCACAAGAAGGCCACTCATAAAAGCAGTTTGCTTGATTTTATCAATATTCACCTCATTAGATTTCATCATCTACATCTCCACACGCCATAAGTTAGTAAACGGAAACTATATTTAAGCTCGATCATTTTTACCTTTTTTTCTCCTTCTTCTTGCATCAATCTGCCCATTTTGTTGGTTATTTACAAGCTCAAAGATTATATCCTCCTCTTTTCCGACTACAGTTCCATCTTTGCTCGAGACACCTATAATTACGACTGATTTGCGGGTAATTTCCCCAGCTGACATTAAATCTTCAAGATATGCCCGAAAAGTCCTCCTGCTAGTTCCATATTTTGAAACAAAATGTCTATACAATTCCCCGAAGGTCATTTGTCCTCCATTCTTCTTAAGCAACTCCAACTTACCATATATAACTCGGTGCAATAAGTTGTTTTCATGACTTTCGTTTTAGAGAGGATGTTTTTACGATGAGATTGTGAAAATTGCGAAAGGATAAAAATTTTATTTTTAAATTTAGGAACTCTAGAGGTGATTCTAATGAAAAACGTCTTCCTTATTAATGGAGAAAGAGAGAATTGAAAAATTATTCCATTTTAGGATGAAGTAATGGAGATTCAGGAAGCAGTAATTATTTATCCTAAGAAGGCAAAAATAGAGATATGAAGATAACTGCGATCTCAGATACTCATGCTTCAAGTATCGACCAATTACCTGAAAAGCTAATAGAATATATGGAAAAATCAGATTTAGTTATCCATGCCGGCGATTTCACATCACCAGAACTTTTCCATGAGCTATCAGATAGATACGAGTTAAAAGCCGTTTACGGAGATTCTGATGAAGATGAAATCAAAGCGAGGCTGAAAGAAAGCGAGGTGTTCGAGATAGATGGAATAAGAGTTGGGATCGTTCATAAAGGAAATTATCTGAATAATTTCGACGACTTAGGCTACAAAGCTAAGGAACTCGGAGTCAATCTATTGATATTCGGACATATCCACAGATTCGTGATAAAAAACTTCGGAGATATCGTCATCCTATGTCCCGGAAGTCCGACTAAGCCGAGATTATCGTTTGCAAGCTTCGCAAGCATTGATATTGAGAATTCCAAGATTAGGGTGGATTTTGTTGCCTTAGAGAATTTTTGTGGAATGGATGTGAGGTTGAGATTATGAAGATTCTGCTGTTAAGGACGAATTGGGATGATATTAGAGATGAGATAGAGAAGAGAGGAAAGGCTATCCTAATCAGGAAGGGAGAAAGCTTAGATGAAGGCGTAATCTTCGGGAAGAAGAGTGTAACGCTGAGCATAGAGAGAAAGAACCTTAGAGAGGTTTTGGAAATAATAGCCGATCTCGGATACGACTTCGCAATTCTCGATGGCTTCATTAAGGAAGAGGTGGAAAATCTCGGAATAAGGATTCCAGAGATGAAATCGGTAGCAGACATCGAGAAGGCTGAAGATTGTGAGACGCTAAAAAGCCTGATAAAGAAAATTAAAAAAATGAAGGGCAGCGAGCATTGCGGAGCAATCGGAACATTCATAGGCTTTGTAAGAAAGATATCCGACGGAAAGGAAGTTGTGAGGCTTGAATACGAAAGATACGATGAGATTTATCAGGAGACGCTGAAAGAGATAGAAAAGGAGATCATGAAATTCGACGGTGTCAGAGGAGTGAAAATTTACCATAGAGCGGGCGTTTTGATGCCGTTCGAGGACATAGTTTACGTTGTTGTGATGGCTGAAAATCGGAAAGCACTATGGCAACCTCTGCAAAAGGCTGTCGAGCTGATGAAGGAGAAACTGCCTATATGGAAAAAAGAGGTTTATTTGGACGGCGAAATCTGGGTTCACGATAAAGTCAAATCTGAACAGCCTTAGCTATTCCACTTTTGCTAACGATAACCCCCATAGAGTCCCTGCCCTGTAACGAAATCTCATCTATATTCACCATTATAGCCTGCCCACCATTGCTTATAGCAAAAATCCTCTTCGCCCTTACGAATTCAGAATATACAACTTTGCCAGTCCTCTCATTAACTTTCATCCCCACAACTCCCATCTTCGCTCTCGTTAGCGTTCTGAACTTATCGATTCTGCACCTCTTCCCAAAACCCCTTTCAGAGAGAATTAGAATTTCCTTGCCGTCGCCGCAATCCATCCATGCAATCGCATCGTTCTCTCTCAGCTTTATCGCTTTAACGCCCTTAGCACTTCTTCCATGCTTAGGAACATCATCCAACTTAAACCTCAGAATATAACCTCTTTCAGTCGAAATAATCACATCACTACCTTCAACAGCTTTAACGCTCAGAATTCTGTCAGGTGATGCGATAACTCCGGCTTTTTTCGCATTCTCAAATTCCGAAATGTCCGTCCTCTTTATGTATCCGCTTTGAGTTAATATAATTACCTCTCCATCGAAATTCTCAGTCGAAATTGCGGAAACGACATATTCACCCTTACTTAGATTTACGAATCTCCTTATGCTTTCCCCTCTCGCAGTTCTGTCAAGTTTTGGAATCTCATAGCAATTAATCCAATAGCACCTTCCCTTGTTTGTAAATAGAAGAAGCTTATCGGTCGATTTGACGAGAGACAGACATGAGATTCTATCTTTATCTCTCAAAACCGCACCTATTATCCCCACTCCACCTCTCGCCTGTGTTCTGAATGCATTTATATCGATTCTCTTTGCATATCCATTTTTCGTGATGATCAGTATGTTCTCCTCCTCAGCTATAAGGTCTTCGCGCAAAATTTCTTCAGCTTCCTTAATTATTTCCGTCCTCCTCTCATCACCGAATCTCTTTTTTATATCCTCAAGCTCATTAATTATTAGCTCATCAATCCTCTTTTTGCTTTCGAGAATCTCTTTAAACTCCTTAATTCTTTTGCTTAAATCTTCAAACTCCTTCATCAGCAAGCCTATTTCGATTGATGTTAGTTTTTGCAATCTCATATGCAAAATCGAGTTAGCTTGCGTATCATCTAAGCCAAATCTCTTCATAAGCTTTTCTCTTGCAACCGCAACGTTTTCTGACTCCTTTATTATCTTAACAGTCTCGTCGATGTTTTCTAACGCAACCTTCAACCCTTTCAGAATATGCAACCTTTCCTCAGCTTTTTTCAGTTCAAATTTAATTTTCCTCTTAATTACATCTCTTCTATGCTTTACAAACTCAGATATGAGTTCTTTTAAGCTCAGAATTTTTGGTTCGTTATTTACGAGAGCCAAATTTATTATTCCGAATGTTGTTTGAATGGATGTGAATTTGTAAAGCTTCTTGATTACGACATCTTTATTCGCTCCTGCTCTCAGCTCTATAACTATCCTGATTCCTTCTCTGTCTGATTCGTCTCTTACAGCTTTGACATCCTCTATCTTTCCATCTCTGACAAGCTCAGCAATCTTTTCCACGAGATTCGCTTTATTAACCTGATAAGGTATTTCTCTGATTACTATCCTGTTATCCTCAACCTCAACTCTGCCCCTGAGAGTTATCTTACCTCGCCCCTTAGTGTAAGCTTCTCTTATCCCATCAACGCCAACTATTATTCCGCCCGTCGGAAAATCGGGGCCTCTAACAATTTCCATAAGCTCCTCGATTCCGATGTCTTCGTCTTTGATGTATGCAATAATAGCATCGCAAACCTCTCTGAGATTGTGAGGTGGTATATTAGTTGCCATTCCGACAGCTATACCGCTCGCACCGTTTATAAGCAAGTTTGGTATCTTTGCTGGAAGAACAGAAGGTTCCTTAAGTGTGGAATCAAAATTCGGCATGAAATCGACAGTATCCTTATCGATATCCTCAAGCATCTCCTCAGCAATCTTTGCCAACCTCGCCTCCGTGTATCTCATCGCCGCCGCTTCATCGCCATCTATGCTGCCGAAGTTTCCCTGACCGTCGATTAAGGGATAGCGTGTATTGAAATCCTGAGCCATTCTGACGAGAGATTCGTAAACAGCCTGATCTCCGTGAGGGTGGTATTTGCCGAGAACATCACCGACTATTCTTGCGGATTTTCTGTAAGGTCTGTTGCTCAGAAGCCCCATCTCGAACATCGAATATAAAATCCTTCTTTGAACTGGCTTCAATCCATCCCTTACATCAGGCAAAGCCCTTCCAACAATTACGCTCATTGCGTAATCAATGTATGAGCTTTTAATCTCCTCACTAATATCCTTCACTACTTCCATCAGATCACCTCGACTTTTGAAGCCAAAACATCATCTTTCAAAAGTTTATCAAAGAATCTTTCATCTTTTAAAACTGCTCTCGCCGCAGAAACGAGTTTCGCACCGCTATCAATCATCTTTCTTGCTGAATCTATATCAACGACGGAATTGTTCCCTATCACATTTCCGAGCTTGGATAAGCTTTTTATAAGGTTGTAATCTGCTTTCCCTCCCGGTATCATCGCATCCACATGCAGGATGAATGCCCCTGCATTAAAAAGATTCTTTGCGAGAGATTCGTAATCCAAGCTTAGACCACCTCTTATCTTTACAGAAACATCGGTGAATTTCGATGCTTTTTCAACAATTTTTATCAGATTTTTGCTGAAAAGCAAGGCCTGACCGCAGCCTATTTCTAAGAACTCTTTCTGTCTGCAATGTGCGTTAATTTCGAGTATCGCATCGTAATCCCTCGCAACTTTCGCAACGTCCAAATAGCTTTCCAAATTAGATGCTCTTACATTTACACCAATTTTCCCTTCGAAATCTTCCATATTTCTCAACTCATTTTCTATCCTTTTAACGGGATTTTTAAATACGAATTCACTTCTACCTCTTCTCATAGCTTTCAATGCCGCTAAATTCGTTTTTTCATCCGCATTAAATCCTCCGAGAATTGCGAGTGCGACGTTATGCTTTTTTGCAAATTCAGAATTGTTTATCCCTGCCATGGCTGACAAAACGAGTCTATTCCGGAATATCATACCTCAGCTCTTCCAAATTTATATATCCGTCCGCTACCCTCGATGCTTTTCCCGTCATGTAAGCTCTGTCCTTAATTTCTATTTTCAGTTTTCCCCCTTTCGTCAGGACTTCAACGCTGTCATCTACGAGATTTAGCCTGTTAGCGATTGCAGCTACTGCAACGCTACCCGTTCCGCAGCTCAACGTTTCATCCTCAACCCCTCTTTCGTAAGTTCTTATCCTGATGGCATCACCTTCGATCTTTGCGAAATTAACGTTGATTCCTTCGGGAAAGATTTCGTGAAATCTTATAAATTTAGCCACACTCCTTATATCGAAATTCAGATCGTTGACGAAGATGACAGCGTGAGGAACGCCTGTATTGACAGCATAAACCTTAAATTTCTCACCATTGAATTCAAATTCTTTTCCCCATACCTCTTCCTTAGCCGGAATTTCTTCGCTTTCAAATTTCGGAATACCCATATCAACTTTAACCCACCAGCCTTCGTTATCTCTCGTAACATCAAGCTTGAGAATGCCAGATAATGTTTCAACCTCCAACGGACTTTTTGCGTATCCTTCTTCAACAATGTATCTTGCGAAGCACCTAATTCCATTGCCGCACATCTCAGCCTCGCTCCCATCTGAATTGAAGTATCTGAATTTTGCATTCGCTTTGTCCGATCTCTGAACGAACAGAACGCCGTCTGCTCCTAAGCCGAAGTTTCTGTTGCATACAGCTTTAACAAACCTCGCTTTATCTTTTTCATCTATCAAAATCTGCTCGAATTCATCGATGAGTATGAAATCGTTTCCGTTTCCGTGCATCTTCGCAAACCTTATTTTCACGGTAACAGGTTGATGCTAAGTTTTTTAAACTTTCATCTGTAATTTTAATTGTGAACGATAGGGGCGTTACGGTATTGCTTGGGTTCATTCTTCTCATGCTCATATTAATGGTATTCCTTTCAATAGTTCAAACTAAGCTTGTGCCTCAGATGTTAAAAGAAGCTGAACTGAAACACGAAAACAAGATAACACAGGAAATATATTCTTTCGACAAAGATGTATTAAGCGGCAAACTTTCTTCAGTTTCACTAGATTTAGGTATTGCGTATCCGAAGTATCCGTTTCTATTAACACCACAAGGTATAGCCTGTTCAGTTTCAGTTAAGCGATTCTGGATAAATTTATCAGCAGATACTAACCTTGGAAAAGTTTCATTAAACGATACAAGCCGCGAAATAAACGTAACGTTAAACTATCTGATGTATCCCAAAACAAAAATAGTTTATGAAAATACAGGTATATTCAAGCTTGTAGATGACGTTAACATGACTCTAAGCGAGCAAAAGATGTTCAGCAAGAACTACGTGAACATATATCTTATCAATTCTACGTTCTCGTCTTTCAGCACAAATAAACAGGTTAATCTAATTGTAGTTCCAGTATCTACCCCAAAAAATGTCGGAGGAGTTGTAGTTTCAAATGGAGACATAACATTCCACACGAATTTCCCAAGCTATTGGGATAAGGTGCTAACGAATTTAGGATACACACATGATATAGATGGAAATGATGTTACGGTATATCTAAGAAATGTAATTCTGAGAGTATATTACCTATACATAGTTAAGGGTTTTCATATACCGATAACGGCATATGGGAACGTAACATTTGAAAAACTTAATGCGAGATACATTGTCAAAACGACGTATGAAGACCTAAACAGAATTAAGCTTTCCCCCGGTCAAAGCGTTGTTCTGGGCGTTAGGGTTCTGGATAAATATTTCAACCCTCTCAGTGGTGTTAAGGTTAGTGTTAATGTAAATGGTGGAATAGGAACGGTGGATAAACTATCCGGTTACACAGATCAGAATGGAGAGTTTTACGTTAGATTCGATGCAGTTGATAGGGTGAGCACAACTTTAAATGGATACGTTAAGTTTAGCGTAGATGGTTTGAGTGCGTTGTATAACATAACTGTAACTCCAACAGCAGCAGGAAATGTAACGACACCATATACAATCCAGTGGGAGAAACATGAGTATGTTGTAACGTTTATGCCATGGCAGGCACAGAAAATTCTACCTATGAACGCTTACACAAATCCAAAAGTTGTGGGAGTCAATGTTCAGTTCGCAACAGATCAAAGCTTAGAAAATGCATCGTTTAATCCAAAAGAAAGTCAGACAAATGAAAGCGGAAGGGTTTCTACGAATCTGATAATAAATAACACTATATTCGATGGTGATTATCTTAAGATGATTAAAGCCTACGTGCTTTCATGGTTTGCTGGAGACACTGCAATAGTTAAGGTTTACAAAACTTTGGTTTGGATAGTCTCAGATTACTTGAACTTTAGCAGATGTTACCTATACAACACGATCATAGTGAACAAAACAGGTGGAGATGCCTATGTTACACTTAAACACAAGCAAACATCGAACTGGTTAAATGGATGGAGCTACAGAAGACCGATATATATACAAGAGAATTCAGGTAATACTCTAACTGACTACCAGATCAAAGTTGTTTTAAATTCTACGAACTTCGATTTCTCTAAGGCAAAACCGGATGGGAGCGACATAAGGTTTACAGACTCAGATGGTTTAACCCTCTTAAACTATTGGATAGAAAAGTGGAATTCTACAAATCAGCAGGCCGTAATATGGATTAAGGTGCCATTGATAAATGCAAGCGAGAACAAGACAATTTACATGTATTACGGTAACCCAAACGCGACCTTTGATTCTATCCATTACGGATTAACAAAAGTTATGACTCAACTGCCAGCAAATGACGGGGTTGGATATACAATATATTACGAACCGTGGTATATGCCTTCACAACTCTTTACTACAACGGGAACCGCCATGAATTGGCATGGTGATGACACAGTCTGGACATTAAATTTGCCGTTCTCTTTTCCATTCTATTCATCTACATATAACTCAGTATATGTATGTAGCAACGGATACGTTGGTCAATACAGAAGAGCGGATTATACCAGCACGGTAAATGAATTAATTAGAAGAAACATGATATCCCCATTCTGGGCTGATTTGAGAACTGATGTAAGTGGGCACGATATTTATGTAAACTCAAGCTACTCCGACGAGTTTGGCAACGGAGTTTACATAAGATGGTTCACTACATTTTACTACTTTGGGTTATATAATGGTCAACAAAACTTTGCAGTAACACTATACCAAAACGGCTTAATAAGGTTCGATTATGGTAGCGTAAGCGGTTCAGCATCAACTGATGATACTCCCGTAATTGGTATTAGTTACGGGGATAGAACACACTACACCCTTATTACTACCTCCAACTATGAATCAGCATCAAACTGGAACAACCACAACAGTATTATGTTTTGGCCAAGGAAGAAAGCAGATACAGAACCAACCGTAAGTGTAGGAAACGAAGAGACTCCGAACTATCATACGAACGGATACGTTAAATCTTACGTTAAAGATTTAGGGCAAAATTCCACCATCTACCTCTTACAGTGGAACGGATCAATTCCCCTATCAACGGAGATGAGCTTCTACATTAGGGCAAGCAATCAATCTTTTAATCCCAATGATCCAACCCCCAATTGGATATTCGTCGGTAATGCAAGTAATGGTAACATCTTTGACTTAACCTCAAAGAACATCGTCGGTAGATACGTCCAGTGGATGGTTTATCTAAACACTACAGATGAAACGAAAACACCACTGCTTGATGAAGTCGTGGTGGGCTATTTACCAAGATAGTCTTTGATTCATTAGGATCGAACAAAGCAGGGTAAGTTAAAGCAAGGATGGTTAGGATCATATCATGAGAGTAACATCTCGATTTTCATGCTGACATCTGTGAGATAAAAAGTATTTTATACCATTCTTCACATTTCATCACGATGCCGAAAATACTCGATACAACACTTAGAGACGGAGAACAAACCCCTGGTGTGTCGCTCAGTGTTGAGCAGAAGATTATGATAGCAGATGCTTTAGATCAGCTCGGTGTAGATATAATAGAAGCTGGGACGGCGATAGCGTCGAAAGGTGAATTTGAGGCTATAAAGAAGATCAGCGAGTCAGGATTGAATGCTGAGATTTGTAGCTTTGGTAGAATAAAATTTGAAGATATAGATGCAGCAGCAGATGCGAATGCGGATTCAATTTTTATGGTTGCCCCATCATCGGATATACACATCTCAAGCAAGTTTCCGGGTAAGAGTAAAGAAGACGTTATTAAGATGTCAGTCCAAGCTATAGAATATGCTAAGGAGAGGGGGTTGATTGTTGAATTTGGCGGAGAGGATGCTTCAAGAGCCGATTTTAATTTTATAATTAGACTGTATGAAAACGCTATCGATGCGAAAGCCGATAGATTAACCTTCACAGATACAGTTGGTGTTTTTACTCCGGAAAAGGCTTATGAAACTATGAAAAAACTTAAAGAGAGGTTTAGCGTCCCAATCGCTTTTCACGGCCATGACGACTTTGGACTGGCTACTGCAAACACTGTCTTTGCTGTTAAAGGTGGAGCAGATGAGATTCATGTTTCGATGAACGGACTCGGAGAAAGAGCAGGTAATGCAGCATTAGAGGAAGTCGTAATGGCTTTAGAGTTCCTCTACGGAATAAAAACGAAGATAAAGAAGGAGAGAATATATCCTACGTCTCAGCTCGTAGAAAAGCTGACAATGGTTAAGGTTCCGCCGAATAAGCCGATAGTCGGTGAGAATGCATTCAGGCATGAAAGCGGCATCCATACGTCGGCTCTGCTTAGGGATACCTCAAGTTACGAACCAATCTCGCCAGAGGTAATAGGGAGGAAAAGATCAATAATTCTCGGAAAGCATGCAGGTAGAGCGAGCGTTGAGGCTATAATGAAAGAGTTGGGCTACAAAGCGACGAAAGAGCAGATGCGAGAGATACTGAAAAGAATCAAAGATATTGGGGATAGAGGTAAGAGGGTTACAGATGCGGATGTCAGAACGATAATAGAGACTGTCCTCCAGATAAAGAGGGAAAAGAAAGTAAAACTAATCGATTTATCGATAGTCAGCGGTGTGAACATAATGCCTACGGCGAGTGTAAAGCTTAGAATTAACGGAGATGAGATTATAGAAGCTGGAGTCGGTGTAGGGCCAGTTGATGCAGCGATAAATGCTATCAAGAGGGCGATAAGCGGATATGCAGACGTTGAGCTTCTGAGTTATAGTGTCGAGGCTATAACGGGGGGAACAGATGCTCTCGTAGATGTCATAATCCAGCTAAGAAGAGGGGATAAAGTTGTTACGGCAAGAGGAGCAAGGACGGATATAATAATGGCGAGTGTTGAGGCATTTATCGAAGGTTTAAATATGTTAATAGACTAAGATAATTGCAACGGCTTTTTTATCACCAATTTTTATCCCCAAACTTGAAACGTCGATTCCTAAGGATGCTATGCTCGGTCTAACCTTCTCTTGCATCTTACAAATCCCAGTCCTTTCGAACTCGCAATCCTCGCATATATCGCATCCTCCCGGAAAGAGTGCGAAAGCGAATGGATAGCGATGCAAGAGCTTGCTTTCGATCTCAACAACGATTTTCTGCATCTCCTTCTTCGATTCCATGTAATCTTCGAAAGAGTAGATTATTGCGAAAGCCTTAGAATAGCATTTAATAAATTCCTCATAGCTTTCAGGAACATTCGGCGGGCATGAATATCTTTTTCCATAATAATTACAGCCGAATTTACATTTCCATCTCGCTCTTGAATCAATCTTCAATTTTTTCGGATCGATTTCGACAACTTCCTCTATATTCAAGCTCTCAGCTTTTATATTCTGCATAATATTTTTAAGCATCTATTTGCGGGATACTTATCTGAGACTTTAACACTTTCGGCTGTATGAAAAATCGAGTGTCAGAAATGAGAAATCCGAGAAGGGTTTTTATTGAGGTTGTAGGCAGACTCCTAATGCTTACAATTGTAGTTTTCGTGGCTTTGTAGGTTGCATTAACGCTGAAGCTACCAGAAGCTGAAAAGTATGAGGATGTGCCTTAAAGAGTTAAGCTAAAGGAAATGGGATTGAAGCTTAGAGAAACAGATATAGTCGGACTAAAGGGATTCGAACTCTCGATCTTTACCTTGTGAAGGCATCTATCAAGGAACTATGCAACAAGCATCAAAAACGATTTGAAAAAGAAAATAAAGTTAAAAAGAGAATTATAGCGGAAGAGCGGTTAAAGATTACATCTCTGCTTCAAATAAGAATCTTTCAGATATTTTTCATTCCGGTAAGCTTGAAGAAATTATACTAGATACGGAAGAAGATAGGTGTACAAAAGTTATGAGATTATTAAAGAGCTACTCAGACCAAATAAATTTGAAAAGGTAAAGAAAATACAGAGTAAGATATTTTCATCGGTGATGAGGAGTTAAAGGAGTCTTTACATTAGGTAGAACTTCTCTTTGTCTATTCCGGATTGAGATTGAAGCTTCAAATCAGTTGTGCATAAAAGAATTAAATTAAAAAAGTCGATATATTATTTCCTAAGAGATGAAGGGCTGGATGTGAATGTTGTTGTTAATAAACTTCTTGAGAACTTTGTTGTTGCGTATAAGGCGTTTTGGGAGAATTTACGCCGGGGGAGGGACTTGAACCCTCGCGTGCCAAACGGCACACGGGCTCTCCAGG
>CAZVXC010000019.1:0-9839 GCA_964631435.1 uncultured archaeon
AGTAGGAAAGATACTGTTAAGTTATTGATTCTATCCGAGCTCATTAGAAATCCCGAATGCAATCAGAGGGATATCGCGAAAAAACTGAAAATGACACCGCAAGCAATCTCAGAACATTTTAAAGAGCTTGTTGCTGAAGATTATGTGAAAGTTGTTCACAAAGGTTTTTACGAAGTTACAGAAAAGGGCAAAGAATGGTTAAATGAGAATCTCTTAGATTTGCATTTCTTCACCGAGAATTTGCTTAGCAAAATCTACTCCTCATCCATCGTCGCAATAGCAAAAGGCAGCATTGCTCAGGGAGACAGGGTGAAATATTGGTTCGAAGATGGATTCATATTTGCGAAAACGGGCGATAAAGGGAACGGGGAAGCTTTAACAGATGCAGAGGATGGTGAAGATGTCTTAATTAAACCAACAGGCATGTTCGATCCACCAGCGAAAGGTGAGATTCTGATATTCAGAGTCCCCTTCATCGAAAGGGGGGGTAGCAGAAATGCCGATATTGAGAGGCTTAAGGAGATAATAAAGAGCTACCAGAGGCACATCGTCGTTGCAATGGGTGTTGAAGCATTAATTTCATGTAGGAAAGCGGGCGTTGAGCCTATCTTCTTTGGCTCCAAGAGCGTTTGCGTCGAAGCAGCGCATCACGGATGCGGTGTGATAGCTGTCGTTACCGAAACGCTTTCAGAAGATATCATGAGAACATTGATCGAGGAAAATTTGAATTTTGAAGTTATAGAAGGCATCAAGCAAAAAGATTAAAAATCCTGATAAATTCAGTTTTAGGATTGCGAGGTGTAATAGATGATTGCGAAGATCGTTGAATTGCTTCTCACAGCAGAGATATACAACAGATACGAAAATCTCAGCGAAGATGACATCCCTAAGGAGATAAGGAAGATTCTTTACAACAATGGAGGCATCAGAAGGCCGATCGTAATAAAAGAAAATATGCTCAGAGAGTTTAACTTTACGGAGAGAGATTTGAAGAAGTTGCCGTTCGTCGATCTAAATAAGTTCAATAAACAGCTCAAGATTACATCTTTCGAGATCGCTGCCAAATGGATGGCTAAGAATGGATTGGAATTCATAAAGAAGAATCCGGTTTTAGCATATTACTTCGAGAATTACGATTCCTTGAATGTGTCGTATGCTGAGGCTAAGAGATACAACAAACCGAGATACAGCGATGCAGAATGGCTAAAGAATGTTATAAACGAACTTATGAAGGATGAAAGCACTGCGGAGATGCTTGGGTTAGTCAGGGTCTCTTCACCTGAAGATATAGATGTGGATTTCAGCGAAGTCGTTCTCGAAGATTATCAGCTTGAAGAAATAAGAAAGATAGAGGTTGCGATAGAGGAAAGGGGTTGGCTCAAAGAGGTTGGCTTGAGAGATGTTGGAAAGCTTTTATTCATCGGCCCTCCGGGAACGGGGAAGACGACGACGGCAAGGGCGTTAAGCAAGAAGTTAAGCTTGCCTCTCTTAGAAGTTAAGCTTTCAATGATAACGAGTCAGTTTCTCGGTGAGACTTCGAAGAACATCGAAAAAGTCTTTGAGATTGCGAAAAGGTTGAGTCCATGCATCCTTTTCATAGACGAATTTGATTACGTTGCGAAAACGAGGACGAGTGATGAGCATGCGGCAGTAAAAAGAGCCGTCAACACTCTGCTGAAATCGATTGATGAGATAAGCTTAGTCGAACATGGCGTCTTGCTTATAGCCGCAACGAACCATCCGAGTTTGCTCGATTCAGCCGTCTGGAGAAGATTCGATAAGATCATAGAATTCCCGGAGCCGTCGGAAGTTGTCAGAAAGAGAATATTTGAGATAACGCTAAGTAAGATTCCGGGAAATTACGATATAGAGGAGCTTGTTAGACTTACAGACGGCTTCACGGGTGCTGAGGTGAAGCTCGTTGTTAGAGAAGCAGTCTTATCGGCTCTCGTTAAAGGAAGAAAGGAGTTATCTATGGATGATTTGAAGGATGCGGTGGAAGATGTCAAGATGAGACTGAGATTAAAAACGTCATACTAAAATGAGGTTAACAATCCTCGGCAGCGGTGATTCACCGGGAACGCCTGTTATAGGCTGTCATTGTAAAACCTGTGAGAACGCAAGGAGAAACGGATGGGAAAGGCTTAGATTCTCGATATTAATAGAGAACGATGGAAAGAATATACTGATCGACACATCTCCAGACATGCGAAGGCAGCTTTTGAAAGCTAACGTTGATAGGATAGATGCCGTTATATGGACTCACGCCCATTACGACCACTACGGAGGATTCGGGGATTTTTACAGAGTTCAGAGCAATATTAAAGTTTACAGCACCCCCGAAGTCCTCGAAGATGTAGGAAAACTTGTCTATTTCATGAAATACAAGGAGAGGGAGATAGATGTCTTAAAGCCCGTTAATTTCTTCGGAGTTGATATAATGCTCATAGACGTTACCCATCCCCCTTTAAGGAGGTCGCACGGAGTTATAATATTTTACAAAGACCATAAAATCGTGATAACAGGGGATACGAACAAAGACATTCCGAAAGAGAGTCTTAAGGAGATGAAGAACCCCGATCTGCTTATAGCGGATGCTATAGCTCCTGAAGGATACAGACTGAAGAAGCACATGAACGCTGGAGAAGCTTTGGCTTTAGCGAAGAAATTGAATGCGAAAAAAACCGTTCTCGTCCACATCGGACATTTCTATCCCCCGAATTCGAGGTATCCTCTCGCTAAGGATTTTGAGAGTTTTGAATTCAGAGGTGTTAGCCTTGAAGATTTCATATAGTGGTTTGGACATAGGTGGAGCGAACATAAAGGTTTACGACGGAGAAGCAAAGATATTCTACTTCCCGATGTGGAAGAAATGGAGGGAGCTTGAAGATTTTCTCAGAGGTTTGGATATAACTGGCAAAGTCGGGATAGTTCTTACTGCCGAGCTTGCCGACTGCTTTAAATCGAAAGCTGAAGGAGTGAGATATATCGCTGATATCGCAAAGAGGGTTTTTGATGACGTTTGCTTCATCGACATCGACGGGAATTTGAAGAGAGAGATAGATGTCCCCGAAAGATTTGCAGCAAACAACTGGATAGCTTCAGTAAAATTCTTAGCCGAGCATTTTGAGAGCTTCATCTTCGTCGATATGGGTTCGACGACAACTGACATAATACCGGTAAAAGATAAGGATATCTTAGCTTCGAAAACGGATTTTGAAAGGCTTAAAAGGAGAGAGCTTTTGTATTTCGGGATGCTCAGGACGCCGTCTTTTTACCTGATAGAAGATAATTGCTCATCGGAATTCTTTTCGATCGTCGCAGATGCGATGAGGATAGTTGGGCTGATAGATGAAGATGCGTATATATGCGAAACACCCGATGGTAGAGGAAAAGGCATTCACGAATGCATGCAGAGGTTGGCGAGACAGTTTTGTGCTGATGTTAGCGAAGTAGGAGAGGAATTCGTTATTAATCAGGCTGAGAAAATCGTTCAAGAAATGGTTGATAGGGTTGCGGATGCTTTAAAAGAGAAGAGAGCAAGCTACGGAATAGACTTAGCTATCGGATGCGGGATCGGTGAGGAGATCATAAGGAGAGCTTGCAAGAAAGCAAAGCTCGAATACTTATCGCTTGAAGAGAAATTCGGTGAGGTTTCGCATATATTTCCTGCATTTGCAATAGCAAAGATTTTGCAGTATGATAGTTGTTAAAATCGGCGGAAGCGTTGCAGCTAATGCCCAAAGCATAATCGAAACTCTGAAAGATTGCAAGAAAGACATCTTAATCGTCCCGGGAGGATGGGTGTTCGCTGATCTCGTCAGGAAACTAGATGCAGATGATACAACTGCTCACTGGATGGCTGTTAAAGCTATGGACATCTACGGACTGTATCTCTCGAAATTCGCTCCTGCGATCGAACCAGATGATTTCGATTTTGATGTGCATGGCGTGAATGTGATTCTGCCTTATAGAATCGTAAGGATATACGATGAACTTCCGCACTCTTGGGATGTAACGTCAGACAGCATAGCAATCTGGATTGCTGAAAAGATGAATGCTGAAGAGATAGTTAAATTGACAGACGTTGATGGAATTATAATTGACGGAAAGCTGATCGATGAAATAGCTGCTTGCGAGCTGAGTTTTCAAAGTTGCTTAGATAGATTTGCACCTAAGTTGCTTAGAGAGTATCGAAGAGACCTGTTTATATGCAACGGTTTGGATGTCAGAAGGGTAAAAGATTATATAATGAGAGGGAAAGCTAAGGGAACAAAGGTCATCGGGAGGTGGTGATATGGAGATATACAAATGCATATCATGTAATGCAAACTTATTCGGAACGAATTACGTTGCTTTCCCATGCCCCTCATGCGGGGAGATTATCTATAGGTGTAAGAAGTGTAGGAAGCTCGGAAACATATACGTATGCGAAAATTGCGGGTTCGAAGGTCCGTGAGGTGATGGAATGGGGAAGGTTTTTATGAAACTCAGAGTGATGCCGAAAGATGTGAATGTCGATATGGAGAAGCTTAAGGAGAAGGTGAAAGATGCAGCACCGCAAGCCGTTGAAATAACGGATTTCGGAATACAGCCGATCGCTTTCGGATTAAAAGCATTGCTTGTCGCTGCTGTGATGCCGGATGAGGGAGAGATAGGGGACAGATTCGTCGAAGAGATTCAGAAAATCGATGATGTGGAGAGCGTTGAAATAGAGGCACAGGAATTGGTATGATACGCAGAATCGTAACACCCCCGCTCGCAGCCAACGCATATCTAATCTTGGACGAGAAAAAAGCTGTGATAGATGTGGGTGGAGACTTCAAATTTATTTACGACGCTTTATCTAAGTTCATAGATGTGAAATCTCTTGATTACATAATCCTCACTCACACACACTTCGATCACGCCGCTGCAACCGCTGATTTGAAAAGGGTTAGCAAAGCAAAGATCATAATCCATGAGAAGGAATACGATTTCGCAATAAAGCAAAACTTCTCAGTAAATTTTTTCGGGATAAATTTCCCTCCTTTTGAGGCGGATATATTCGTGGATGAAGGCGATTTAATAAATCTCGGAGACCTCAAGCTTGAGGTAATCCATACGCCCGGACACACTCCCGGAGGCATATGTTTGTATGATAAAGCTAAGAGAATACTATTCACCGGAGATACAGTTTTCCCAGACGGCGGTTTCGGTAGAGTTGATTTTCCGGGAGGTAATGCTTATCAGTTGATAAAATCTCTTGAAAAGCTCACGAAAATTGATGCGGATATAATGTATCCCGGTCATGACGAACCTGTCAGAAATGCGAAAGAGCATATAAAAACGGCATATAGAATTGCGAAAGCGTTTTTATGATCGATGTAGTGCTTGTAGAGATCAAGATTCCTGAGAATATCGGTTTTATAGCGAGGGTCATGAAGAACTTCGGATTTAAAAATCTCGTGCTATACAGATGTAACGTTAAGAAGGAGAGCTTTGTAACGGCTGCGCATGCGAAAGACGTTATAAGGGATGCGAAAAGAATTGAGAGCCTCGAAGAGTATCTGATGGATAAAAGCTTAGTTGTAGGAACAACCGGAATAAGGAGCAGAAGCATAGGCAGATACGTTAGAAAAAGCGTAAGTCCGGAAGAGCTAAGAGAGATTGTTAGAGATAATACAGCAATCCTTTTCGGAAGGGAAGATTTCGGCTTATTTGACAGCGAACTTAGGCTATGCGATGTCATTGTAAGCATTCCGACGAGCGAGGAATACCCGGTTATGAATGTTAGCCATGCCGCATCTATCATTCTATACGAGCTATCCAAAGCTGGAGAAGCAGAAGAAGAGCAGACTGCGACTCACAGAGACATAGATATATTGATTAGCTATTTTGAAGAGCTTATGAATTCGATTTGGTATCCGAGACATAGGATTAAAAAATCCAAGCTGTTACTGAGGAGAGCTTTTGGTAAAGCCGGATTAAGCAGATACGAGATAAATCACATAGCTGGAATTATAAGGAAAACCGTATTATACATCAAACATCTTAAAGAATCTCATGGAGAAGAATAAACTGCTTCTCATACTCACGATAATCCCAGCGTTCATCTTATTCCTATATCTCTTATCTCCTTTGCTCGATGGGATAATTATGGGAATAGCCTTAGCTTACGTCGCAAAGCCAATACATGAGAAACTCAGACTAAGATTCGGGGACTTAATCTCAGCCTTCATCTCAACACTCATAATCTCGATCCCCATTTTCTTTTTCTTCTTCTACGGAATCTTTCAAGGCATCTCACAGCTCGTTTACATCATGGGGAACTACGATGTAGTCGATTTCGTTAATAACTTAATAAAAAGTGTGGGTGCAAGTAAAGTCATCTCAAGCATAATCTATCAGATAATTCACTTCATCAACACAAAAATCGGCGATCTGGCTTTTAAGATAACGACAAAATTCATATTCTTCGCAATGAACTTCGTTATTTCCATAATCGTCTGCTTCTACATAATCCTCGATGGGAAAAGGGTTATTGACAGATTGTTGGACTCATTTGGAAGAGATGAAGTAAAAGAGTTTTTTGAGGAGCTTGACAAAACATTCACCGGCCTATGGTTCGGAAATTTTATAGCCGCATTGTTAATAGGTCTTGCGAGCATACCGTATTTCATAGCCTTCGGAATACCTTACGCCTCTTTGCTCAGCGGTTTGATGTTTCTTGCAGCCCTCATACCCGTATTCGCAGAATGGATGGTGATTCTGCCAATTGCAATCTATCTGTTCTTCATCGATCCGATAAAAGCTTTCTGGTTTACTGCGATAGGTGCTATATTCTATTACATCCTGCCAGAACTGATACTCAGACCGCATTTTGTAGGATACACTTCGAAGCTTCACCCTCTTTTGCTCATGCTCTCATTCATCGGCGGCGGAATCGTTGCAGGTGTTAGTGGATTCTTTTTCACTCCGATGCTTGCTGCGACGCTATCTGCTATATACAGCTATTTCATCAAAAAAGAGGGAGTTTTTCAGGTATAAACCTTTACCTGCTCTGGAGCAAGCAGCTTTAAAATCTTCTGATCCGTTATCACGCCTACAGGCTTTCCTGAATCTTTTATGACGAGGATTCTTACGTTTTCGTCGTTCATTATTCGGAGAGCCTCGCCTAAGGATATATCTTTTTCAACCGACACTATCTTCGGTCTCATAACATCTTTGACTTTTTTATCAAGCTTATTTTCCGCTATAGCTTTTGCTATGTGATCCAAAGTTATTATCCCTACAAAGCTGTCATCTTTAACGACCGGCATGCAATAGATTCCCTTCTTAGCAAGCTCCTCCGCAGCTTTTTTGACACTTTCATCGGAATCTATCGTGATTATCGGAGTTGACATATGCTCTCCTACGGTATCTTTCGGCAAGGCGAGAATCTTTTCAATATCCATCACGATCATATTGTTCGTATCATCTCTTCCGACAACTTTACCATATATCATTAACTCGTTAACAGGTGTGGGTCCGATAACGACTCTGTCGTTCGGATTTATCTTCTTTATATTTCCGATTATCCTGACTCTCGCCTGACAGATTTTTGGATGGGATATAGATGGAAATACTATCTCCTCAGCAGATAAGTCCTCCTGAATTTCATCATTAACTATAACGGGAACTTTTATAGCCTCCTCATATTTCGTGATCGATAAAAGCTCGTAAGCCTTTGAAGTCGGTCTGTAACCACCTTTTGGCCCCGGAACACCTTCGACGAGACCTAATGACCTTAAAGCCTGCATTTGATTTCTAACAGTTCCGGGATTTCTGTTTATAAGCTCTGCTATTTCCTCGCCTTTGACTGAGCCACCTTTTTTGTTCTTGTAAAGAGTTATCAGAGCATAGAGAATGTCCTTCTGAATTTGTGTAAGCTCAAGTTCCATTTTATTTCCCTCCTTAAATCTTTTTATAGACTAAGCAGAACAGTTTATATACTTTTCTTGAGATACCAAATTGATGCAAATTCAGAAAAAGCTAATTACAATCAGTAATATTTTTAAGCTCTGAGATAACATAACTCTATGTTTTTTGAAATAGAGGAGATCAAGAGAAGAAGGAAAAAGCTCGGAATAACTCAAAAAAAGCTTGCCGAACTTGTTGGAGTAAGTCAGCCTTTGATTGCGAGAATTGAAAGCGGAGACTTTGATCCGAAATTTTCTCTGATAAAAAAGATATTCGATGTCCTCGGAAAGCTCGAAGGTAAAGGGATAAGTGCAAAAAGGATAATGAACCAACCTGTCGTCTATGCCGATCCCGATGCAAATTTGCTCGATGCTGTCGACCTTATGAGAGAAAAAGGTTTTTCCCAATTGCCCGTTATAAAGAACAACAAAAATATAGGCTGTATAACTGAAAGCGGGATTTTGAAGGTTATATTGATGAAAGGAATCGAGGCTGCGAAGAGGATGAAGGTTAGGGAAGTTATGGATGAACCGTTACCAGAAATTTATTTAAACGAAACACTTGAAAACATTTCAAAAATGCTGCTAAACAATCCAGCTTTGTTAGTAGTTGAGAACGGCGTAATCAAAGGGATAATAACAAAGCATGATGTAATGAAGGCACTGGAGGAAAAAAATGAATCTGAGGCATAATTTCTGGCACGGAATGGCGGAGGAGGAGAAGATAGAGTATTTACAGAAATTCAGCGTTGCCGTAATAGGAAGCAGAATGTTGATGGAGCTTTTGTGGCGAAGCGGTGTGGGATGCATAAGATACATCGGAGATTTCGTAACACCTAACGATTCGAGGCTTGATTGCACGATAAAGCCATTAGAAGCTAACGATTATGATGTCGTCCACCCTATGAGTTCCGATTCATGCATAATAAGTTATCCCTATCCGTATGATTATAGAGAGTTTAAGAGGCAATTAAGGGGTGTGGATGTCGTTGTCGCCCACAAATACATGGATGTGGCAGCAAAGATTGCTGAAGAGCTTGGCTCACCTTTCATCCCGAATATAGTAACGACTTTTCTCCCGGATGGGATAAAATTCTGGGAAGTTTCGATACCGAGAGTGAAATTCGATCCGATATCCTATTCTCTAACCTGCTCACTGCAGGCTGGAGAGATACTGAGAATATTCACAGGCTACCACATGCCGACGATAGCACCTGAGGCGTATATCGTTGATACGAGATCGCAGTATTATTTAAAAAAGATAAAGTTAAGGATGAAAGTATGAAGGTGAGAACTCCATCAAGAATTCATGTAACGTTAATCGATCTTAACGGTGAGCTTGGCAGAATAGACGGCGGTGTGGGTATTGCTTTGAATGAGCCTTTCGTAATGATTAAAGCGGAGGAGAGCGATGAGGTTATCGTTAAAGGCGAATCCGAAAATTTAGATAGATATAGGGATGTTGCAAAGAGATTCCACGATAGATTCGGATGCGGAATAGAGATAGAGGTTTTGAAGGATTTTAAAGCTCATGTTGGCTTAGGAAGCGGGACTCAGATTAGCTTAGCTGTTGGGAAGGCTTTTGTCGAGATTTACGAAATCGATATGAGCGTTCGTGAAATTGCGGAATTCGTTGGAAGAGGAGGGACATCCGGAATAGGCGTTGCAGCATTCGAATACGGTGGGTTCATTGTTGACGGCGGGCATTCAACAAAGGAAAAGAAGTCCTTCCTGCCATCATCTTTCAGTAAAGCTAAGCCTGCACCGATAATAGCAAGGCACGACTTTCCAGAATGGGAGATAAACGTCTTTATTCCTGAGAACAAAGGATTTTTCGGAATGAGGGAGAAGGATTTGTTTGAGAAGAACACACCTCTCAGCATTAACGAGGTCAGAGAG
>CAZVXC010000019.1:9849-14093 GCA_964631435.1 uncultured archaeon
GCCACATAATCCTGATGAAGCTTCTTCCTTCAGTCGTAGAGCAAGACCTCGATGCGTTCTCTGATGCGATATACAGAATCCAACACGTAGGATTTAAGAGAGCCGAAGTCTCTCAATACGGGGATTTGATAAGTGGGTTGATAGAAACTGTTAAGGATTACGGAGCGGTAGGAATGTCATCAACAGGGCCTGTTACATATTTCATCGGGGAAAAGGAGGGGGCGAAGATCGTAGAAAGCTATCTGAAAGAAAAAGAAATTGAATTCGAGCTTGTTAAAACTAAAGCGAGAAATAGAGGTGCTGAAGTTGAAATATAATCTCTGGTTCGGGGTTGTTGAAGATAGCGAGGTTAAACTAAGCGATAATTTCGAGGAATCTTTTCTGAAAGCTTCAAATCCAAACCCTGTTCCAGAATCCGTTTACGATGCCGGAAAAAGGATCTTCGGAGAGAGGTATTACGAGGTGCTAAGAAGAACGGCAATAAACGTTACTGAAAAGCTTATTGAGAAAGAGTTAAGAAGAGAGGATAGATACGTTATCTCCCTCGTAAGAACTTTGGACGAGCTTACGAAGGTGATAAATATCTTAGAGGAAAAGCTTAGAGAGCTTAGAAATGTTAAGGAAAGCGATGTTACAGTTGATTTCGAAGGAAAAATCTTAGATTTAAAAAAGCTTAGAAGCGAGATAGAAAAGGAGATCGAAGAAGTTACGAGAAAGATCGCACCTAATTTAAGCGAAATCGCCGGAGAAAAAATTGCTGCAAGGCTTCTCGAAAAAGCTGGAAGCCTTAAGAAACTTGCGGAGATGCCATCAAGCACGATACAAGTTATAGGTGCTGAAAAATCTCTGTTTAAGGCTTTAGCGAGGCTCAGGAAGGGAAAAAAGGCAAAAGTTCCGAAACATGGTGTTCTCTTTCAGCATCCGTTTATAAAAACGCTCCCTAAGAAAAAGAGGGGCAAGATGGCGAGATTTATGGCTTCTAAGCTTGCGATTGCTGCGAGGGTGGATTACTTTAAGGGCGAATTGCATGAAGGCTTAGCTGAGGAGGTTAGGAGGAAATATGAGAAACTTTCAAGAAATTCTAAATAACGTTTACGTAGGCGAGATAGAAGGCAAGAAGAGGATATTCACGAAATCGGATTATCCTCCGCATTACGGGGAGAGAAAGATAGATGGGCTTAGAGAATGGATCGCTGCGAGGAGCAAGCTTGCAGCCCTTCTCATCAAAGGCCATAACGTGGATTTGAAGCGAGACACAAAGATGCTCTACTTAGGCGCTGCAAGCGGGACAACTGTAAGCCACATATCGGACATACTCACAGATGGAGTTATATATGCTGTTGAATATTCCGCAAAGCCGTTTGCAAAGTTCTTAAAGCTTGCAAAAGAGAGGAAAAACATTATTCCGATACTTGCCGATGCATCCCAGCCTCAGAAATACAGCGGGATTGTTGAGAAGGTTGATTTCATATATCAGGATATATCGCAGAGGAATCAGATAGATATATTCAAAGCTAACTTCAGATTTTTTGCGAAAGATTATGCTTACGGATTGATATTCGTTAAAGCGAGGAGCATAGATTCAACCGCAGAGCCAGATGAGATTTACAAAAGAGTTTTGAAAGAGCTTAAAAGGGATTTCAAAATATTAATTTACGATGAACTCTCCCCTTATCATAGAGACCACATATTCGTCTATCTCAGGTGGAGTAAATGAGACAGAGATTCGTTCTTGATACGACAGCCATAACAGATACGGGAATGCGAGAAAAGGAGGGATACGAAAGCTTATGCGATTCCGCAAATGATATCCTGAATCTGATCGCTAAGGCAAGGCTAAAACTCGATATAAGCTGTTACATTCCTTATCCTTCCGTTTATACCGAACTCATCAGCTTTTTAAAGAGATACAACTGCGATAAGGATGTTTTCGTGAAGCTCGATACCTGGTTGGTTAAAAAGACGCCGAACAGGTTCGAAGTTAAAATTCCGGCTGAGATTTTCCACGAATACATAAATACGATGAGGCAAAAGATAAATAAGGCAAGAAGGATCGCTGAGGAATATTTATGGGAAAGTGCAACGATAGGAATCAAATATGCCGCAAAAGAAGAGGTTAAAGATGAGATTGGGGAGCTTATATCGAGATTCAGAGACAAATACAGAGAGATAGTTAGACACGGCGTCCTCGACTCAACTCCGGATTTGGATGTGTTGCTCTTAGCTAAGGAACTCGATGCCGCTGTTGTTTCGAGTGATGAGGGAATAAAAAAGTGGAGCGAAAGAATGGGGTTGAGGTTTGTTGAGGCTTTGAAATTTCCGAGAATGCTGAGAGAGTATTTGAAGATGGTTGAAGGTGATTGAATGAAGGTTGAAAGACCTCGTGGAACGAGAGATTTTCTGCCGGATGAGATGGAAAGAAGGAGAGAAGTGGAGCGAATAATGAGAGACGTTGCTGAGTTATTCGGATACAGAGAAGTCCAGACACCAACTTTCGAGCATTTAGAACTCTTTACAATAAAATCTGGAGAAGAGATCGTAAATGAGATATACGCTTTCAAAGACAAATCGGGCAGAGATTTGGCATTGAGACCTGAGTTGACAGCTCCGGTTACAAGGCTATTCGTTAACGAATGCTCGGTCATGCCGAGACCTCTAAGATTCTACTACTTCTCGAACTGCTTCAGATACGAGAGACCTCAGAAAGGGAGATACAGAGAGTTCTGGCAGTTCGGCGTTGAATTAATCGGGAGCGATAAGCCTGAGAGCGATGCGGAAGTGATAATTCTCGCTAACGAAATCCTAAGCAAGCTTAATGTGGACTTCGATCTCCATATTGGTCACGTCGATCTTCTGAGAAACGTTTTCAGCAACTTGAATGAGAAAGAGAAAGCCATGAGACTCGTAGATAAAAGGGATTGGAATGGCTTAGAGGATTTGCTTAAAGGTGAAGGGAAAATTGATGTTTTCGAAATAGTTACGGCTTTATGTGAGGCGAAGACTATTGAGGAAGCTAAGGAAATCTATCCAGACTTCGATTTCGGTCAGATTCAGGCTGTTAAAGAGATACTTGAAGAGCAAGAGATTGATTTTGAGTTGGATTTCGGGATTGCAAGAGGTCTCGATTATTACAGTGGTATCGTTTTCGAAATATATTCCGAAGGTCTCGGAGCACAAAAGCAGATTTGCGGAGGCGGAAGTTACAGATTGGCTAAGCTTTTCGGAGGTAACGATGTTCCGGCAACGGGATTCGCAATAGGTTTCGATAGGGTTATGGAAGTTTGCGATGTGGAAGCGAGGAGAAAGAAAAAAGCTGTCGTCGTAACAATAGGAAATTACGGCAGGGCGTTAAAGCTTGCGAGGCATCTGAGAGATAATGGTATCGTAGCTTTGGTTGATGTGATGGGGAGGAACGTTAGAAAGCAGCTCAGCTTCGCTGATACAGTAAATGCTGACTTCGCAGTATTTGCCGGAGATGAGATGGAAGAAGGCTTCGTAACAGTTAAGAATCTGAGAAATGGTGTGCAAGAGAGGGTTAAGATAGGTGATCTGATAGATTACATATCGTTTGTGTAAGTTTTTCTATATTTGTAAGAATCATCTATTGAGATTACAGTTTTATGCAATAAAAGTTCTTAAGGACTGAATTTTAAGCTTTGCAGGATTCTATCAGAGATCAGCGTTTTTGCTTAGAATTCTTGTTAGAGATTCTTTCTTCTATAATTTTAACTATCGTATCACTTGCCAGATTCGATATCGATTCAACGTATCTCCCAACATTAATCAGGGCTTTTTCTACTGATTCAGAAGCTATCCCACCTTCCTTAACAATTATTCCTCCTGCAGATAGAAGTGATGATCTATAAGCTGATTGAATCGCAGCAATTACCTTCAAGGAGCATCCGGCTTTCGCTCCATCGCATATCATGCCCGTCAGCGTGGCTATCTGATTTATTATCGAGCCTTCAACAACATCGTATCCTCCCATGAGGTATCCGAATCCCGCAGCCAGGCCTATTCCAGCTTTTATTCCGGCACCGCAGATTGAAGAGGTGTATTTTGTGAATGCTGTTGCGTAAATCGTAGTTAGCCATGATAAGACGATAGCTCTGCTGACCTCTTCTCTCGAAATCCCTTTTTCATCGCCGTATATAGTTAGGGGAAGAGTTGTCATTATTCCCTGATTTCCGGAGCCAGCAACTGACATCGCCGGAATTTTAGATCCGCTCATTCTTGCTTCTATC
>CAZVXC010000020.1:0-7198 GCA_964631435.1 uncultured archaeon
GAAAGGAGAAGAATATCCGTTCAAACCCCTTCCCGAATTCCTGAAAGACATTCTCGATAAAGGCTTGGTCAATTTTGCAAAAGAGATATACGGTGGTAGCAGATGAAAATAGCCGTCATTCCCGGAGATGGAATCGGGAAAGAGGTTATGGATGCAGCGATGCTTATCCTCGAAAAGTTGAATCTGCCGTTTGAATACGTTTGGCTTGAAGCTGGAGATGAGGCTCAGAAAAAGTATGGGAAAGCTTTGCCAGATGAAACGATCGAAGAGATAAGGAGATGCAAAATAGTCCTTTTCGGTGCTGCCGGAGAAACAGCGGCAGATGTTATCGTTAAGCTCAGAAAGGAATTCGATACCTTCGTAAATCTCAGACCTGCGAAAAGCTTCGAAGGCGTTGAATCAATTCACAAGAACGTTGATATGGTTATAGTGAGAGAGAACACGGAGTGCCTCTACAAGGGCTTGGAATTTGAGATCGAAGAAGGAATTACGGCAGGAATAAGGGTTATCACGAGGAAAGCGAGTGAGAGGATAGTGCGATTCGCTTTCGATCTCGCAAAAAGGGAAGGAAGGAATAGAGTTACGGCATTGCATAAAGCGAATGTTATGAGAAAAACATGCGGGTTATTTAAGAATGTTTTTTACGAAATAGCGAATGAATACAGAGATATTGAGGCGAACGATTATTACATAGATGCCGCATGCATGTTCATAGCTATGAATCCTCAAAGATTCGACGTCATCGTTACAACTAATATGTTCGGAGATATAGTATCTGATTTAGCCGCCGGCGTCGTCGGAGGCTTGGGTTTGATGCCGTCCGCTAACATAGGCGAGGAATATGCGATATTCGAACCGGTTCACGGAGCAGCGTTTGATATAGCGGGGAAAGGAATTGCCAATCCGACAGCAATGATACTAACGGCATGCATGATGCTTAAGCATATCGGCTACATAGAGGAGGCGAAGAGAGTTGAAAAAGCTGTCGAAACGGTTATTGCCGAAGGGAAAACGACACCTGATCTCGGAGGAAATTTGAAAACGATGGAGATGGCGAAAGAAATTGCGAAACTAATCTAAATCCAGAACATCTTTTATAGCCTCTCTGATTTTTTCATCAACCTTATCCATAGCATTCTCAAGAAACTTCATATCGTCGCTGTTCATTATGTAAGACAAAGCCATTATCGCATCATCTGCGGCTCTGAAATCGTTGCTTAAAATGATATCACGCAAAGACTTCCTTAAAGAATCGACGATAGCAGAATTCTTCAATCTCTCTATTAACAAAATAGCTCCCATTCTTGCGACGAAGTTTCCCTCTTTCAAAACGGCTATCAGCTCTTTCGCATAACCCGCTTTAACAACCTTTTCCGCAAAATCTATCTGCTTGTTCGTTAAAGCCTGTTCTATGTAATCTCTGACTCTATCACCCTTAGCGAGGGATATCAAAAATTGCAGATCGACGTTTCCGAGAAACGTAAATGTGTCGTTAAGCGTTATTGCTGGAACCGTTTGGAAACTCGTTTTCGTTGCGTCTCTGACGAATATCTTAGCATCGCTATTCTTTGCTGCAAGCTTAGCAATATTCTCAACAACCTTCGGACAGAATGTGCAGAAGTTCGTAACGTAAATATCTATTTTAACACCAATATCAGCAATTTTACTCCCGAAAAGGGATTTTACAACATTCGGCAGGTAAGCCAGCTCATATTGCTCTGGGATAAAATCGTATGCGATAATTCCGCTATCCTCAGCTTTTATTGCGAAGTAAAGATCGCTACCCGATTCAACAACTTCTTCAAGCTCAAAATGATTCCTTAGGTATTCAGCAATATTTGCTGCTTCATCTCTGTAAATAATAAAAAGAAGAGACATTTCTACTCCTTGCTCTTGATTGATTCTGGAAAGACATGACAGCTAAAGCAGTATGGTTTGTTCACACCGGAATACTCATGGCACTTATCGCAGAAGTCTGCTTTGTTTGTATGGCATTTGAAGCATGTATCGAAAGACATGATATACGTTTTACCCGTATCAGGGCTTGTGTAGTAAAGCTTTCCCTCTCTAATTCTTTCGTATCTCCATTGCTTAAGCAATATCATGTGGTTCGCTTTCATCCATTCAACATTCCTAATGCATTCCCCCCGTGCTTTTGCAAGCGTTATTTCTGTCTTCGCACCGTTGGCTATGTTGTAAGCTGTTGGGAAAACGAAAATGAGAATTATAAGTGCTATGCCGAGTAACACATAGCCTTTGTTATACATATTTTTACACCTCCTTAAGTGGATTCCCCCTTAGATCTGTCTCTCTCTCCTTTTCTCCGCTCATGACCAACGCATTCCCGACGAGTTCGTGAACTCCAGAAACTTCAGCCGGAATCTTCCAGTATTCAATCATATGTGGAAACTGTGCTCTATCGATAGCACACGGGGTAACTAAGAGGTTTACGCCGTATTTGTTGACCACATGCCTCAAAGCCATCATTCTCGGCATGACACCTCTTATTCTCAACTCCATCATCTCATCTCCAAGATAAACACCGCCAGCACCACAGCAATAAGTTCTCTCCTTTATAGTATGTTCTGGCATTTCGTAGAAGTAGTTGCACACGTTACTAAGGATGTATCTCGGCTCTTCGATTAAGCCAACAGCTCTCGCGAGGTTGCATGGATCATGATATGTTACCTTCCAGTGATCGTTTCTGCTCGGATCGAGTTTTATCTTTTTGTGTGCTATTAAATCCGCTGTGAACTCCAATATATGCACCCATCCGCTCTCAGTCGTAACATTCTCAAACCTCGTTCCCGTTACCGGATTTACGGGATCAGTCCATTCTGAATGCTTCGGTGGGTTGTTCATTGTGTTTATGAACTGATGTTTATCTCTCCACATATGCCCGCATTCTCCACCGAGAATCCATTTAACTCCCAATCTTTCAGCCTCCTTGTAAATCTTCGAATTCAAGAGCTGAGCGGCTTCATAGCTATGGAACGAGCCGAAATTACCGCCTTCGCCGGCATAAGTTGACCAAGTTATCGTTACACCGTATCTCTCTTCAAGCTCGTAGAATAGCATTATGTAACCCATAAGTGTGAACCAGTGCGGAGTTGCGAAGTAATCACCGGAAGGTGCGACGAAGAGTATGTCGGCGCCTTTCTTATTCACGTATGTGTGGACATCTATTCCCGTTAAGTCCTTGATCTCCTCACATGCCATTTCCAAGGCTCCCGCCATTCCTCCCGGTAGCAGACCTAAGTGGTTTCCTGTTCTTGCACAAGCTTCTATGGATATGCACATGAACCTCTGATTTATTCCGATCTTGCTTAGTATTCTTCTCGTCCATAAGACGAGCTCTGCAGTATCTATGCCGTATGGGCAGAAGAGTGAGCATCTTCTGCATAGGGAGCATTGATACAGATAGTAATACCACTCCTTAATTACATCCTCTGTCAATTCTCTTGCCCCAGCCCACTCTTTGAACAGCTTCCCGGATGGCGTGAAGTAGTATCTATACACAGACCTTATTAACTCAGCTCTCGCCACAGGCATATTCTTCGGATCTCCTGTTCCGAGATAGTAGTGGCATTTATCTGCACACGCTCCGCATCTAACACATATATCCAAGAACAGCTTATATGCCCGGTTTTTCTCTAAGGTATTCTTCATCTCATTAAGCACAATATCCTTCCAGTTAGGTGGCAACTTCCAATCCTTCTCGGTAACCTCTCTTTCAACATCCCCGTAAGGTGTTCTGAAGAAATCTGAATTAACTTGTTTTGGAGTTGCAAGGTAGCTATAAATCCCCGGTTTGAAGTCCTTCTCGGTTATGGGTTTAAGCAATTCTCTCCATGATGGGAATCTCTGAATTATTTCCATCTTATTTGGATCGAACTCTTCCATTACTCTTCACCTCCAACTTTATAACCTCTTTCGGCGATTTCATCAAGCTGATCCTTATACATCTCGTAATACCTCTGATAATCCATATGAACGACGAGACCTTGCCTTACGAGCAGTGGCTTTGTCGGATTCGGATCCCATGGGTTGATGTATCTTACATACCTGCAGTTGTTTGGCATATTTCTCGTCGGTGAGAAAAAGATTCCAACCATATGTGTGAGCTTGCTGAACGGGAAGTATGCGAGCAAGAAGCATGCGAGCAAGAAGTGAATGTAAAACATCGGCTGAATCTTATCTGCAACTTCGACCGCATGTGCGATATTGAATGTTGTCAAACTCATTATCAGCTCCTTTACGCTCTCTATATCAACTTTGATGAAGTATCTCATTATATTGCCAGATATCGTTATGGCTAATAGCAAAATTAGGACGAAGTGGTCTGATGGCAGACTTATTGCTCTTTCCTTTGCAAGGAAAATTCTTCTGAACCATAGGTAGAACAAAGCCACCACAATAAGTATGCCTGTTATATATACAGTTGGGACGTAAACACCTTTGAGAGCTTCTACCTCCCATTCCATCCTTATGAACTCTGGAACCTTATATAGGAAGAACCTTGAATGTCTAATAAGAACTATGAGCAGAGAATAGTGGAATAGGAGTGCGAATAGCCAGAGCCATCTTGCATCCCTTGATTTTCTCTGATCTATGTAATACCTCGTGTTTCTCATTAAGCTTCTGAATAAGAAAACCTCAAGGAGAACTCGTATAAAAGCACCAAATTTCGTAAATGGAGAGTCAAGTTTATCATAGATAGTCCTTCTTATGAATGGGAGCGTATAAGCTTGTCCGCCCGTTGTAGGTATCTTTAGCGGTTGAGCACTGTTAGCCCAGCGAACGATTCTGTAAATCATCCCACAGATGAATATTATGACAGCCGCATACGGAATTACGACGCCAAATAGTGCCCCTAATATCATTCTTCCACCTCCTCCTCAACTGCTCTTTCTGGGACTATCGCGAAGAACTTTACACCTATGACGTAAATCAGGTAACCTATTGCAAACAATCCTATGACCTCTATCCACTCTATCGGTGTTGGAGTGTATGTTACTATCTGCCCTTCGAGAGTATGCAGGGAAATCATCTTGTAACCGGGTAAGTATTCTCTTGGATAAACCTCACCGGGAATGATCAGATAGAATCTCTCAGCAAACACCATTGCGGCATGGATTATGCCTCCTAAGGCTAACCACCTCATGTCTTTTCCGGTCTTCGGACAGAACACGATTCCGACTGGCAATAGAATGCCTATGAATATCAGCAACCAGAAGCTCCAGAATATCGATTCAGAAGGGTTCAAGAATACGAATTTGATCGCATTGTGTAAAGCAGGTATGTAACCCTTCTCAAGCCCCTCTACTGTGAGGAAGTATAGCAAGACTAAAGCTAAGCCCGCAAATATCTTAGCAAGCCCCTGAACTAAAGATGAAGATAATTCCCTGTTTGTAAATCTGAATGTGAGATAGATCGTAGCTATCAACAACCCGAGACCTGAGGTTATAGCGCAGATTATGAACATAGGTGCAGTAAGGGCTGAGTGGTAGAGCTCTCTCGAATATATGAAACCGTAGATAGCTCCGGTTCCGCTATGGACTAAGACAGCCCAAAATACTGCTAAGCCTGCTAAGAATCTCACAGCTCTTTCTTTCTCCTCGAACTGGGCTATGAGGTATATTGCACATATGACAAAGTAGCTCGAATAGAGAAAGGCGTTCCATGAGAAGATCGATGTGGGATTGAAGTATCTTATAGCATTACCGAAATGCCATAGCATTCCGACATCAAAGACGATGCTTAGCATTGCCACTATAATCCATGCAGCAGCGAGAAATGCCGCCATTCTGCTGAAAATCTTGTATTCCCTAATGTTGAAAACTCCGGCTAAGGCGGAGATTATAAGCGATCCGGCACTCAGTCCGATGTAGTATGGAATACAGGCGTTAACAACACCCCATGGAACTCTATTTCCCATATCAGAAAAACCACCAATTGTGTGCTCAAGATAATATCCGTAGACGCCGAGTGCTGCGATGATGGCTAGGATGATTACTAAGACGAAATATGCGGGGGAAGTTCCCTCTATTTTCTTGAATTCGGCCATATCATCACCTCAAGGGAAGTCATAATAATAAACATTCGGTTTCGTTCCCAAGCTCGGTCTTAAAACGACGACGTATTCCTTAGCTAAGATTTTTGAAATCTCACTATTGGGATCGAGTAAATTCCCGAAAACCATAGCGTTCTTTCCTTTTTCTCTACATGCAACAACACAAGCAGGTTCTTCACCCCTGTCGATTCTATAATAACAGAAATGACATTTCTCCACAACACCCTCTCTTCTTATTGGAACTTTTGGATTTGGAGGTATTCCGTTCTTGAAGCCTTTTCTCGGATCTACCCAGTTGAAACTTCTCGCTCCGTAAGGGCAGGCTATCATGCAGTATCTGCAACCTATGCATCTGTGATAGTCTATCATAACGATTCCATCATATCTCTTGAATGACGCCTTTGTCGGGCAAACCTGAACACATGCAGGATAATCACACTGGTTGCAAAGGACTGGCAAATAGAATTTTATTCCCTTAACACCCTCTTTTTCAACCTCAAATATCCTGATCCACTGCGGGTCTATTCGTTTATCCTTGAAGTCGGGAACGTTATTTTCTGTGTCGCATGCAACAACGCACGGCGGTTTTACATGCTCATTTCCAGTCTTTTCAATCAATTCTTTCATGCATTCGGTGCATTTTTCTACATCAATTACCATTCCCCATTTTATAGTTGCCTTTTTGCTATCTTCAGCACTTACTGTTTCCTTAGCACTCACTGGCATTTTGACATTCAAAAATGTTGCTGCTGCAGCTGATCCGGCAATGAGGATGAATTTTCTTCTTGAAACCATTTCATTCCACCTCCGGCATTTAATCCCCTCCAATACAAATGTGCAGGTTTTGGAGCTTTTACGTTTGATTACACTTCCATAACACTCTCCGTTTTTTTAAATTTTTTCATTTTTACATTTTACTCATTTACCCAGTTTTAGGTCTACCAAACTTTAAAATAAATTGAGCTAAGGGAGTTTAAAGCAATATAACCTCTAAGAACAGCTATTGCATTTCAACGGAAATTTTTTTATTCGCCCGCTTATGTAGGTTTAATGAAAATTCCAAGAGTTGTTATAGCTGGAACGATAACAAAGGTTGGGAAAACGCTCATTTCTCTTGGATTAATG
>CAZVXC010000020.1:7208-13974 GCA_964631435.1 uncultured archaeon
CGTTGTCCAACCTTTCAAAGTCGGGCCTGATTTTATCGATCCGAGCTTTCATTACTTTGCAACCGGCAGATTCTCAAGAAACCTCGACAGCTTCATGATGGATGCTGAAGATATCAGAAGGATTTTTTGTAAAGCCTCGAAGGATGCTGACATCGCCATTATAGAAGGAAAAACGGCTTTATATGACTCGCATGATGCGATTGATGAAAGAGGAAGCACAGCTCATGTCGCAAAAATCTTAGATTCGCCTGTCATATTAATTGCGAATGCCGAAAGGATTTCGAGGGGCATTGCGGCACAGCTTATAGGATACAGGATGTTCGACAGAGACGTCAAAATTAAGGGTGTCATACTGAATAAGGTTGGCAATGAAAGGCATGCTAAGAAGGTTAAGCTTGCCACAGAAAAACTTGCTGAAATGGAAGTCATAGGCGTCATTCCGAGAAGAGAAGACATAGTTCTACCATACAGGCATCTCGGCTTGGTTCCCGCACATGAAAGAGATGAGTTTTCGAGAATATTCGATCTGATGGCGGAAGTTGTAGAGAATTGCGTTGATGTTGACAGAATTGTTGAGATTGCAGAAGATTGTAGCGAGATGGAATGCGATGAAGAAGAAGCAGAATTGGTGAAAGAAGATGTTAAGATAGGGATTATAAGGGATAAACCTTTCTCCTTCTACTATCAGGACAATATAGATTCTCTAAGCAGAGTAGCGGAAGTAGTTTACATAGATTCGTTAAGAGATAAGAGATTACCTGATGTAGATGCACTATACATAGGCGGAGGCTTTCCTGAGGTTTTTGCTAAGGAGCTTGAAGCTAACAAAAGTCTGAGAGAAGATATATACGATTTTTGCAATTCGGGCAAACCCGTTTATGCCGAATGTGGTGGCTTAATGTTTCTTGGAGAAACAATTTCGACGTTCGATGGAGATGAATATGAGATGGTCGGATTCCTGCCGATAAAAACGGTTATGAATAAGAGATTTCAGGCTTTGGGTTATACTGAATACATCTCAGAAATAGATACGCCCATATCAAAAGCCGGAGATAGGTTTCTCGCACATGAATTCCACTATTCCAAAGTTATTCCCCTATCCGAGCTTAAATTTGCATTTAAGGTTCTTAGGGGGAGAGGAATTGAGAATGGGAAAGATGGTATTATAAAAGAGAGAACGTTAGCGACCTATGCACACGTCCATACTTACGCTTACAAGGGTTTCGTTAGAAACTTCGTTAATAACGTTTTGAAATTAAAAAAGTAAAAAATCAGACACAGCCAGTTGGCTTGGGCAATCCGGCAATTCTACATGCGTCCTTAGCTGGCCCCTGTGGGAAGAGCTTGTAAATGTATTGCAGATCTACGTGCTTTCCTATTTGTTTCTTCATCTCTTTTACGAGCATTCTTACGGGTGGGGCAACACCGTATTTCAGGAAATAATCTCTGAGGTATCTTATAACTTTCCAGTGTTCTTCCGTCAGTTCTATTGGTTCGGGGCTGAACCTTGTATCCTTAGCCAAAGCTTCAGCAACCTCCTCATCCCACTCTTCCCAATCCTGCAAGAATCCATCTTCATCTAATCTGAGCTTCTTGCCTTTTACTTCTAACTCTGGCATTTAACCACCTCGTATGATTATCTTTACAAATTTAATATATACTTTGCGGTTTTTGAATGAGTAAAAAACTAAAGGAGTTTTCCGAAACCTATAAATCGGAAATCGGGAAGATCGTAAAATTTTGAGTAGATCATATCCCTTATATCTTCGAGATCGAAACCTTCATTAAGCTTTATCACCGAATCTCTTATGAACTCGTTTATAATGTTTAAAAGAAGCGTTGTTCTGCTGAGAACGTCTTCGAAACTGAGTATATTCGACTCCCATGCTCTTTTAACTGATGATATGTCTTCCTTAGCAAAATCCGTTTGCAGTTCTGCATCAACACCTCTTATCAGGCTGTTTCTGTAATTCGTGTAATCGCTCGACAACTTGCATAGAACATCTATAAGCTCCTTAGCACTTTTTGTCTCACAAATTTCCTTCCATCCATCAGGAACACTTGAGAATCTCTCGGAAATTGCGATTAACGTTTTAATTCCTGCTTTCATCGCCGGAGGTATCCTTTCCTTCCTCTCGTATTTTTCCCTGTATTCATCGAATATCCTCTTTACCTTCTCTATTGCATCATCTATATCCCCGTAACCCCTCCAGAAATGCGGCAACTCAGGATTTCTCTTTCTTAAGTAATTTATTGTCCTCGCAAGTTTTCCAAGTTCTTCGGTCGTTCTCGCACCAAGCTTATATGCGATGTATATGTCCTCTGGCTCGGACAAAAAGAGGTCTCCCCAGTGTTCATCCTCGACAGTTACATCAGCTATAGCCTTCCTTCCGACTCCCGTCTTATCGACGATTCTGAAAAATCCCGTTTTTATGAGTGCTTTAAAAATCTGAGGGAAGTAATCGAATATTTTTGCGAAATGTTCAGGATTGTATCCGATTATGGTGTATGCTTGCTGCTCCATACCTTTCTCTTCGAATTCCTTAGCTACGACATACCATATATCCTCTATGCTCGCATTACCCTGCCTCAATCTCTCTGAGTCCGGGTGGTTGTATCCCCTCAGCAAGCATGCGATTTCTATGGCATCCATGTGTTAGATACGGATGAGGGTTTAAAAGAGGTTTTTGGTTATGGCATCTGTCATCTTTAATTGTTTAACCCTCTTGCCTCATGTTTCTGCGTGAAGATTATAGTGGATAGAATTAAACTTCGCTTTTCTCTTCTCTCGAAGCTCTCATCAGTTCGAGTGTCCTTCTCAACCGCTCCGAGTCCCTCTTCTCAGCTATCAAGCTAAGTTCAGCTCTGTAATCTTCTAAATTGACCGAGCCTTTCGATGTGTATTCATCTATGAAGTTTCTGTAAAGCTTTACGAGATCGTAGATCAGGGGAACGCTATACTCTCTCCCCTGAATTTTGAGACAATCTATACCTCTATCTATTAACTCCGGAATTTCGTCAAGCATCAGAAACATATCATTTGGCAACTGGAAGTCTTTAGCATAAATCTTATCTCCAACGAGACTCCAGCCATATAGGCAGGGTCTAAAGCAAACTCCACCTCTATTCGGGCTTCCGATGTAATAAGATTTTCCATCGATCTCTTCATATTTCAGAGCCTTATAACTGCTCATCCAGCATCTTCCGAGATATGTGAAGTCAGTATTTGCGTGAATCAGAACTTCGATTCCTATATCTGCATATTCCTTCAATTCACACAGCTCATCGACGCTCATCTTGCAGTCCGCCACCATCAGAGATGCCCCAGCTTCTCTGTAAAGCTTAGCTTCCTCTTTGTTTAATATGCTCGCCCCTATGCTTGCGACGATTTTCAAATCCGGATACCTTTCACTCGTTACCCTCATAAGCCCGATGTCGTTCAAAATTATCCCATCTATATCGATTGCGTAAAGCTCATCAAGGATTCGAACAAACATCTTTTCCTCCCCAGCTCTCGGCATCGCATTTATTGCAGCTCTCAGCATTCCTCCGTAGTTATGAGCAATTCTGACTGCTTGCTTTAACTCATCGATATTGAGTTCATACTTCTTGCTTCTTCTGCTCCATCCTTTAACACCGCAGTAAACGCTATCCGCTCCGGCTTTGAAAACCGCTTCAACCATCTCGATGCTTCCTCCGGGGCCGAGTAATTCGACCATAATCTCACCCCGAAATATAAAGCTGTCCGGCTTTATTGAAATAGAACCCGTTCGCAATTCCGTTTTCAGCAAGCTCCTTCAGCACTTCGAAGTCGATCCTCGAAAAACCATTTTCGATTCTGTTTCTATAAATCTTCCCGACCTTTTCTCTGTATCCTATTCTCTCGGAGATAGATTCGATTCTGAATGCATCTGCGAAGCTGAGCTTCTCTATATGTTCATACATGCATATATCCTTTCCGCTTAAAGTTGCATGTCCGAATGGTTTTAGTGTAAGCTCTTCGCTTTTGAAAAGCATGTTCTCCCTGCAAATTTCCGGACAATCTTTTCCAACGATTTCCGAGAATCTTTTGATAAAGCACTCATGTCCTATTCCGACAGGTATCTTTCCGTGAACTACGACTTCTATTTCCACACCCACATCTTTCATCTTTTCGATATCCTCAATAGGCAACTCGTAAGCCGGGATTATCCTTGAGACGCCTATGCTGTGTAATAGCTCGGCAGTTGAGACGGTATATACATTAGTCAAACCTCCGACATGGACTCTAACATCAGGATACTCCCTCGTTATATATCTAATTACCCCAAGATTGCTCGCTTCTATAGCATCAGCGATTTCAACAGCTTTCTCCACAGTTCTATAAACCTTCTCCAAATCTTTGTTTCTTGGAACTGCGAATGTCGTAACATACGCTTTCTTTCCAAGCTTTCTTAAAAATTCAACTGCAAATTCAAGATCGTCGAGTTCGGTCATCAAATTCCCCTGATATTCGAAACAAAAAGGCATTCCGAGATAGATGGCATCGTAAGGCTTTAAGCTGCATTCGCTCATGCTTTCGAGGTTTGGAACATTAGTCGTTAGCTCCATACTCTATCACCCCGAATTTTTTAAATTGTCTGCCTTCAAACTTCAAAAAATCTCCATTAACGTTAAATTTCCTGAATTCAGGCTTGAAATTAACTTTCGCTATCTTTTTTCCGTCATAGATTACATCCCAATTCCTGCTACATTCTTTACAGCAAACTCCATCTCTTTTCACGCTTTTTCCTGAGAAGTATGCTGAAAGCATACATTTCCCCTTGTAGAACATTTCAACTGATGCGAAGCCGAAAACTTCGAGCTTTAATTCTCTGTTAAAACTATCTATTTCGGAATTCAATTCTGGCGGGATTACAGCGGTATATGCTCCAAGCTCTTTCAGAAATCTTATGTCTTCGTTGTTAAGTGGCGTGATCCCAACGCTTGCCATAACTTTTTTGAATGAGGAAACCTCTTTTATAGCTGCGATCTCATTCAGTATCACGAATTCATGCTTAAGCCTCTTACAAACATCGATTAATTCATCAGCCTCTTTAACCCTGTTAATCGCTACTGCAACATCTTCCATCTCATTTATCTCATCTATACTGAACGCTTTGTTATCCGAATATCTGCTGAATCCCTTTAATCCTACAAATCTCACATAATCTCATGATTTATAATGACTTATAAACTTTACTAAATTTGACGGTAAATTTAAATCTAAGCTCGAAAATTCAAAGATATGCGAGTTATTAGCATAGATGACGTTCAGGAAGAGGTAGTAGATGGTGCAAATGCGACGACGATCAGATGGTTGATCGATGAGAAAGTTGGAGCGAAGAATTTTGCAATGCGCTACTTTGTGATACGCAAAGGTGGAAACACACCTCTGCATGTTCACGATTGGGAGCATGAGATTTTCGTTGTAAAAGGTGAGGGATACGTTTTCGATGGGAAAAATAAGATAAAAATTGCCGAAGGATATGCGGTGTTCATAGAGCCTAACGAAGTCCATCAGATTATTAATGAGGATTGCGATAGCCTCGAAATAATCTGCCTCATTCCGATAAAGGATTGATCACTTATCCTCTATCCCCTTTTCTGTTATCTTGAATATAGCTTCACTTTCGGGGAGATGAGGTGAATCGATCAGCCTCGCAACTCTAAGCTCACCTTTGCTTCTTCTAAGATAGACTCTGAAAGTTGCGGTATGTGCAACTATATGCCCACCAACAGGCTTTGTTGGATCACCGAAGAGCTGATCGGGCTTAGCCATAACCTGATTCGTAACTACTATTGCCGCATTAAATATCTCCCCGAACCTCAGAAGATCGTGGAGATGTCTGTTCAGCTTCTGCTGTCTATCTGCCAAAGTTCCTCTGCCGACGTATTCCGCTCTGAAATGGGCTGTTAATGAATCAACGATCAAAAGTCTAACTTCTTTGCCCTCTTTTTTCAGCTTATTTGCGAGTTCCTTAGCATTATCTACCAAGAGCATCTGATGATTCGAATTGTATGCTTGAGCTACGAATATGTTTTTCAAAACCTTCTCAGGATCAAGCTCTTTTGCCTTAGCCATCTGGATTATCCTCTCTGGCCTGAATGTTCCTTCGGTATCTATCATCACCACCGCTCCATCCAATCCGCCTTTTTCTACGGGCAACTGGACATTCACAGCTAACTGATGGCATATCTGCGTCTTTCCTGATCCGTATTCACCAAACAACTCTGTTATAGCTTGCGTCTCAACACCTCCGCCGAGAAGGTTATCGAGTGCTTTACTTCCCGTCGTAATTTTGCCTATCTTTTTCCTTCTTTCATAAACGATATCACCCGTTTCGAAATCTCCGACATTTGCGAACTTTCTTGCTGCCGCTATAATCTTTGCCGCCGTTGCTTCGCCTATTTCTGCGACGCTACTCAATTCCGATGGCGAGGCGACTGCTATCGCCTCTATCGAGAAAAATCCCGCCTCTCTTAGTTTTTCAGCCGTTGCAGTCCCTACATGTGGCAAATCTTCTAAATCTATAACCTTAGCATTCCCTTCTGATTCAGCACTACTCTTTTTAGCCATCGTATCCGCTTCGCAGAATAATTTAATAAAATTTATGGAGCGGCTTCAGTTAAGAAAAATATTTATATGTTGAATAGTTTTTCGAGATCAAGCATGTGCGTCTCTTTCACAACGTTCAAAACAAGCATCGTATATGTTTTCTCGACATGCTCCAATTTGCCTATATCC
>CAZVXC010000021.1:0-13356 GCA_964631435.1 uncultured archaeon
ATATTGCTTTCAACTATATAAATATTTCTGATACCTCGATATATACAAAAAAGATAAATAATACAATTTTGTATAGTAAAGTGTATGAAGACTGCACTAATCGTCACGCTCGGCTTTGATGAGAAATTCTGTTACAGAGCCATACTCAGACACGGGATCAAGGAAGGCAATAAGATAATACTTCTAACCGCAGGGCTTGTTGAAAGAGTTAAAAAGGCTTACGAATGGATTAAAGCCTTTGCAGAGAGATCATACGATGTTGAGGTAAAAATCGTTCAAATAGACGTGAGGGATTTTACTAAGGCTATAAAGGTTATTGCAGGGTTATTTGAAGAACACAGAGATTTCAAGCTAATAATTAATCTAAGCGGGGGTATGAGAGCTTTATCCATAATAGTGCTTTTAGCATTCCTTATAAAACCGATAAGGAATGCGGATATAGAAATAGAACTCGAAGATTTTTCTGGCGTCGTAAATATAAGGAACGAAATAATTGACCTGATAGTTCAGAGCAAAAATTTAACTGAAGAGAGACTTAAAGTTTTAAGAACCATAACTAAATATGATCTGAGTGATGTGGGAAGGTTAGCTGAGGTGATGGGTAAAGATGTTACAACAGTTCGAAGGCATATTCATGAGTTATCAAAACTTGGACTGGTTAAAATTGTTAAAAGAAAGCCTATGGTAGTCAAAGCTTCCGAACTTGCCGAACTGATCTTATAGAACGCGGTGGTTTCATGCGATTGATCATCAACATCCGCATAAAGCTTGTGAACGGTAGCAAACCGCTCTTCTATCTTCCCAGCAGGTGTATGCAATGAAGATCGCAAAAATGTATAAATTCAGATTAAGATTCAAAGGAGACGCCATCTTACCGAAATGGAAGGGAAACATGCTTAGGGGTGCGATAGGTTTCCATCTCAGAAGAATTTATTGTGCAAACAACGGAGCATGCAGCAAATGTAACCTAATCTTTAAATGTCCTTTCGGCTATCTTTTCAGAGCATCCTCTAAAGGCATTGTTCTGAGGAAAATAGAGGGATATCCAAAACCGCATGTTCTGAAACCTCCGATAGAGGAAAAAGAAAGATACAGTAAAGACGATATTCTGGAATTTTCCATAGTTTTATTCGGAGACTCTGCCCAGTTCGAAAGCGATTTGATTAGAGCGATATCCGAACTTTGCAAAACAGGCATAGGTGTAAGGAATAAGCGTAGTTCCCTGAGAATAGAGGATATAATTGTGGAAAACAAATTTAACGGAAGAAAAGAAGTTCTATTTGATGGAGATGCGTTTTACGATACAAAAACTTGGATAAGGGATTCCCATCTCGAAATATCCGTTCCGAGAATATTCAGGCTGAAGTTTTTGACACCCTTCAGAATTCTGAAAGAGAATGCACTCCTATCTCAACCCGAATTTGCAGACATTTTTACATTTATGCTCAGAAAGTATTCTGCAATAAGATACCAATACATTCGAGATGAACTTGATATAAATCGAGAGAAGATTCTGGAGAGAGCAAAAAGGATAAGGTTCAAATCCTCTAAGCTGAAAAGGGTGAAATTCATATATCGAAAACGCCCAGAAGAATTCTTATCAGGGGATTTGACGTATTTTGGTAGGACAAATCGGGAGATCAGGAAGGTTCTGGCATTCTGTCAGCTGAGCCACATTGGCAAGAGAGCAAGTTTCGGTCATGGATGGTATGAGATCGAATGAGCTTAGGTTCTGCATCTGATGCTCTGCCACGTCCTTATAGCTCTGAGCAAATCGATCTTTCTGAAAGCTGGCCAGTAAACATCAACGAAATATGTTAAACTCGAAGCAGCTTGCCAAGGCAGAAAATTTGAGAGCCTAAGTTCTCCACCCGTTCTTATCACAATATCAACATTCTCATATCCGTTGTCAGAATACAGATACTTCGAAAACGTTTTTTCATTTATTTCATCTATTCCAAGCTTCCCATCCTTCACGTCTTTAAGTATAGCTTTGATTGCATCGACTATCTCCTGCCTTCCGCCGTATGCGATCGCAACATTGAGGAAATAATTGTTGTAACTTCTCGTTTTCTCTTCAACCTCTTCTATAACATCAACAACATCTTTCGGTAAGAGGTTTCTTCTGCCGACTATTCTGACTCTCATCTTGTATCTGTGCGTTCTTTCATCGTTGATCAACCTTCTGAGTTCCCTTTTTATTAGCTGAAAGATGTGTTTCTTTTCCTCCTCTTTCCTCCTGAAATTTTCAGTTGAGAATGCGTAGAGTGTTAGAGTTCTTATACCTATTTCTCTGCACCATTCTAAAACTTTTTCAGCTTTTCTCGATCCAAAAGCATGTCCCATGAACTCCGGCATTCCTCTGCTTTTCGCAAACCTCCTGTTTCCGTCCATGATGATCGCTAAGTGCTTTGGTAAAATTTTCTTTTTTATTTCTCTCAGCAATTTTATCTCATAGATTTTCCTTATCATACTCTTTCAGCAACCTCTTCACGAGATTTTCATACTCTTTTTTCATATAGTATTTATTTTTTTCTCCCATTTCGATCTTGAGAATTCCGAGTCTCGCACTCATCAATCCGACCATTGCTGAGACTCCCTTTATGTTAATCTCAAATCCCCTCTCAGTAAGCTTTCTATGCAAATCCTCAGTCGTATATTTTCCTCCTTCGAGCAGTATCTTTATCAAGCTCTTTCTTATCCCGCTTCTGTCCCTTTCCAAATACTTCCTGAGCCTCCTCTCTATCTCCTCCATTTCTATCTACTCCAGAGGAAGTTTCTCAACAATTATCCTCTTACTTGTCGGATACCTCTCCACAATCGAAATCTTAAATCCCATATTTCTCAGAGATTCTATCGCATCCGTTGAAACTTCGAAACCCTCTTCAACCTCTTGAAATTCGATCCCATTTTGAATTAAGACTTTTCTAATTAATTTTTTATCTCCCTCTACTAAGCCGCATATAACAGTTCCGTCATTAGTAACCTTGTAAAATTCGGGCATGTTAAATGCCATCCTTATAAGCCTTCTTCTGAGCTGAGCGACATCCTTAAATTTCACACTACAAAAATGGAATTTCTTAACTTTATTCGCATAAATATCAGCAATCTCTCTGCTCCCTTTCGCCTCGTAATAATCTCCTATTTCCCATCCTCTGTTTAATAGATTTTCAGAATTTGTGGCTGAGAATTCAAGCTCGTTAACGTTCAGAAATGTGTCGTTCTTGTTTACGATATCGACGATGTCTTCTTTAAATTCAATCGCGGGAATCTCGAATCCCGCTTCGATTCCATGCTTCAAAGCAGTTTTCAAAGCATCCTCATATATCGAAGCGTTTCTCAGCTCAGGAGGATGGAATCTCAGCTCATCAAGACCTTTTTCAGCAAGCTTCGATATGACATTCTCCTTCGCATTTACGCTTGTGTAAAGATGGATATGCATGTCAGCATGAGAGAAAAGCTCGATGAACTCTAAAACCCTACCGAGCTTTAATAGCGGCTCCCCCCCGGTTACAGCTACGCCTTCCGCATCCATTGAAAGCGCTTCATCCACAACATCATCCAAATCCTTCACAATCCTTTCATTCGCAAATATAACATCTTTCCCTCTCTTTTCTTCTGAAATCGGGCAGTAATAGCAGTTATGCTTGCATATTCCCGTTACAAATAAGACAAGCTTCGCCCCCTTTCTGCAGAGTTTGCATCCCTCTGTTAGATAGGAATAGTAGCTCCCGCCTTCTATCCTTCTCATATCTCCTGAAATCTCTTTTTTACCCATTTAACACCTAAGGATTTCAAAAAGTATCCGGCTCTCGGCCCGTGTTTTGTGTCGAGTATCGCTTTGTAAATTGCCTGAAAAGCCTTCGAAGGCTTTATGTTTACCTTTTCAGCGATTTCATATACGAGCTTGTGAATTCTCTCAGCATCCATATCCCTTTTAAGCTTGATGCGAACTCCTTCAAAAATCTTCTTTCATCCTCGCTGAAATCCGATTTTATCTCATCTCTATCCTTAATTCTGAATTTTAAATTCTCTGGAGCGTATTTTTCGAGCCAAGCTTTCGCATATTTTAGCCTCCTTTCAACATCCTTTCTAAGCACATCATCAATCTCATGTCCGTTCCTTTCGAGGATTTCTAAAACCTTATCAACATCCCAGTTCGCAATCTGACCCACAACTATCAGATGCCTAAATGGGACATCTGAATATTCAACATCCTCAACGAGAGATAGCTCAACAGCCCTTTCCTTTCTTCTATAAGCATCCTCGAACTCATCTATAACTTCGAGCAAGCCTATATGCGGATCGAATTCTATATGTCTCTCAGGTTTTGACCTTATTATTATATATCTGACTATCTCAGGCGGCAAAATCTCGACCATCTCTTTAACGGGAACGACAATACCCTTAGAGCTTTTCATCGCCCCCTTTCCTTTCAGATGAATCCATTCGTAAACTATCGGAAATGGGGGGTTATAGTTGAATACTTCCTTAGATATCCTCTTTCCAGTATCGTAACTACCGCCAGCAGCTGCATGATCCTTCCCGAAGGGTTCAACATCTATTTTCAGTATGCTCCATCTCGCAGGCCAATCTACTCTCCATACGAGCTTTCCCTCATTAATCCTATTTTCACCTTCGTATCCACATTCACAAACGTATTCAACTCTGTTATCTTCAAACCCGATAACCTTCGTCGTATTCAGCCTCCCGCAATTTTTGCACAGAGGCATAAAAGGACTCCATTCTTTATCAACATCCCTGCCTGAGACTTCTTTAATTATCTTCGCAATCTTATCCTTATTTCTCAAAGCTTGAACCGTCTTTTCATTGTATTCCCCATTCAGATACATCTCATGAGCCTTCTTAACCCTCACACGAATGCCGAGAACATTGAGAGATTGAAGGAACGGTTCGAGGAAATGCTCTGCGTAGCTTTCATGACATCCTTCTGGATCGGGAATATTGCATAAAGGCATTCCGACGTAGTTCTCATATTCATCAGGCAGAAATGGGTATCTCTTCCTAAGATGATCGAATGTGTCTGCGATGTATATTATCTCCGCCTTTCCGCCTTTGTCCTCTATTGCCCTTCTTACCGCATCCGCCGTAAGCATCTCCCTCAGATTCCCGAGATGGATATGACCGCTCGGCGTTATTCCCGTTGCTATTCTGACTTTTTCCTTCTTTTCCAATATCTTCTCTGCTATAACATCCGCCCAGTGGACTATTTCGTTCATTGCTCTATTGAAGCTTGTAAGGTTTTAAAAAAGTTTCATTCTCCTTTTAAGATAACTGTTCTGAAATGAGAGGCTTGTTAGGTAGCTTTCGAAGGATTCAGTATCCGGGACTCTTTCATTCAGAAATACCCCTGTTCTGCCTATCTCTCTTCGCCTCTTCAAAACCCTGAATCTCTCCTCAACTATCTCTATGCAGACCTTAAGAAAATTTGCAAGCTCACTTTTATCTATCTCATTCGCCGGAATTTCGTAATGTCCGTCTCTCAACGGAACGACTAAGACCAATCTCTTATCAACCCCCGCAACTCTCTTCCCCCTTTTAATCCCGTTGAGATCGAGGAATCCTCCGAATCTGTAGAAATCCATTTCTTTTTCTCTCAGCTTAACTAAGGGGAAGCTGACGTTGGCTTCCTCAAGAATGATCTCGCCTTTGATTGCATAATTCGGTGTTGCTTGGACTATCCTTCTTTCGAGAATTCCGAAGTCTTGGAGAGCGATCTCTATCTTGTAAGATGGTAAGCATAGAGGAATGAAGATGTCTATATCGCTCGAAATCTTAACATCCCCTCTTGCAACAGAACCGTAAACAATTGCGGGAATGCCGAAAGAGTTCAATGTCTCTATTATTTCAAGTGCTATCTTTCTCTTCTCTTTCAGAATCTGCCAGTGTTCTTTGTTGTATTTTATTTTTCTTCTGTTTCCGAATATAGCTGTTTTTCTTCTCATTTTTCCACAATACTATCAATCCACCTTAGGAATTCGGAATTTCCTTCTTCTAAGCTCAACGCACATATGCACGGTGTTGTATAGCTGTGCATCTTCTTTATCTCATCCCTTATCTTTGAATAATTCTCCGCCTTCGTCTTGATTATCATGCCGATCTCTTCGTCCTCTTGAATTTCATCATCCCACCAATACATCGAGGATACGTTCCAATAATTTACGCATGCGGCAAGCTTTTTTTCGAGCAAGTGCTTTGCTATCCTTTTCGCTTCATCCTTGTTCGGAAATGTTGCGTAGATGAAGTAATACATGTTAATCCATATCCCTAACGTATTTAAATCTTTATTATATTTTTTGTATTAATGAAGATCGGCATCACATTGATATCGGTCTTTCTTCTATTTCTCTTCGCAACAACAGTTTTCGTAACTGCATCTCTCCTTCTGTTCAAAGATGAAATCAGGAAGGAACTTGAAAAGCAAATAGAGATTAAGGACATCAATTATAACCAGCTAATACTTCTCGCAACCTTAATCGGGATTTTTTCATCAATACTATATCTATCCGCAGCCATAGGATTGCTTACGCTTAAAGAATGGGGGAGGAAGATCGCATTAATAATTTCGTCCCTGCACATAGCGTATGGAATATTGGTAATCAAGTTCATCTATCTCGCCATACCGAATCTGACAATGGGATTCCTGATATTCGGATATCTGAATCGAAAGGATGTGAAAGCAGAATTTGAAAAGAAAACTACGATTGAAGAGAAAATCTTGGGTGTGAGGATTGATTAAAAAATTATTTAATTCCTTCAAATCAACCAGAATTGATGGATTCAAGGATAGTGGTTTTAATTTTCGTATCGTATCTCATAATCGTTTGGGTATTGAATCGTAAGGGAAAATTGCAAAAAAGAAATATCACAGTTTACGGCCCAATTCTGATGATAAAAACGAGAAGGGGAATTAATTTTCTGAAAAAGATTGCGGAAAAAAAGAGGATTTGGATTGCCATCGGAACAGCAGGTATTCCTGCTGTATTCGTCGGGATGGTATTCATGTTCATATTAATCCTGATAATGGATTACATACTTCTAACAAAGCCGCCGCATCCTTCTGAGATTACGAATCCGAGAAATGTCTTGCTTATACCCGGAATAAACAAATTTATCCCCCTCATCTGGGGATTGATCGGATTGATCGTAACCTTAGTCGTTCACGAATTCAGTCATGCGATCTCAGCTTTAGCAGAGAAAGTTAAGGTCAAATCTCTCGGCATAATCTTAGCATTCGTCCCTCTCGGCGGTTTCGCTGAGATTGATGAGGATGAGTTACGGAGATCAGAAATCATGACGAGGCTAAGAGTATTCTCTTCCGGAGTTATAAGCAACTTTATAATCGCCTTAATAGCCTTCTCGGTATTTTTCTATTTTCTCGGATTTCTTTCGCCTTCTATAGCGGTTTTAAGCTCGGAAAATCCGAAGTTAAAGCCCGGGGATGTTATAATCGAAATAAACGGTGTTAAGGTTAAGTCCCCCGAAGACATCAGTAAGGCGGTAAAAGGAAATAAGATCGTTTTGAAGCTTAAAGACGGAAGGATCGTTGAGCTAAATGGCGTTACCGGAGTAAAAATACTGAAAGTTGTGAAAGGGTATCCAGCTTACAAAGCTGGGATAAAGAAGGGATGGATAATTACCGGTGTTGATGGCAAGAGAATCGTAACAATATACGATTTCAAAAAAGCACTAAAAAATAAGAAGGTTGGCGATAGCGTCGATCTGACTGTTTTCGACGGGAAGGAATATAGAGAATATAAGCTGAGGCTTGCCAAATTGGATGATAGAGCCGTAATCGGCGTTCACGTTCAGGAATACTTTGCCGGTATAGTTCTGAGTTACTTCTACGCGGACAACATACTTAGCACTTTAAGAAACATACCGTCCATGCTCAGCAATCCCGTTGGCTGGCTTTTCATAATCTCCATGCCGATAACCTTCTTTAACAGCTTTTCGCCTCCGTTGACAAACTTCTTCGTCTCCTCAATCGGAAATTGGGTATTTTACGTTCTGAACATATTCTACTGGATAGGATGGATAAATTTCTACGTTGGTCTGTTTAACTGCCTTCCAGCACTTCCTCTCGATGGAGGAAGGGTGTTCTATGATGTTACAAATAGAATCGGCGGAAGGAAATTCGCAGAAAACTTCAGCAGGTTTTTATCTGCTATGATATTCTTTTCGATAATTCTTTCAATCGTGATTCCGAACATGCCGAGATGAGATGTTCGGTGTGCAAAAAAGATGCTTTCGAAAAGTTCAGAGGTAGATACTATTGCAGAGATTGCTACATAGCAAGATACGAGAAGGCTATCGAATCTGCTATAAAAAGATACAAAATGATAAGAAAAGGTGAAAAAGTTCTTGCGGCATTAAGCGGAGGCAAAGATAGCGTAGCCATGCTTTCAGCATTAAAAAGCCTGTCAGAGAAGCTTAATTTTTACGTCGAAGCTCTCCACATAGATCTGGGAATAAGCGGTTACAGCGGGAATGCATTGGATGTGTCGAAGGAAGTTTCTTCAATCTTTGATGTGAATCTCAACGTAGTCTCTCTGAAATCTTTCGGATTCACGATAGATGATGTTAAAATGAGAGAATGCTCGGTATGCGGAAATGCTAAGAGATACATAATGAACAAGTTTGCGAGAGAAAATGGGTTTGATGTTATAGCAACCGGGCATTGTGCAGAAGATATCCTTGCGAATTTCCTTAAAAACCTCTATTCCGGGAATCTCGAATGGAGCGAGAAGCAAAAACCGAGAATAGAAGGTTTTGACAAAATCGTTACGAGGATAAGACCACTCTACGAAATAGGAGAAAGGGAGAATATGATATATGTTATAGCAAAGGAATTGCCGTTTCTTTACGAGGAATGTCCGAAAGCGCCTTCGACGAGATGGAAAGAAATTATCTACGATATCGAAAGAATGATTCCGAACTTTAAAATCAACTGCCTTCGTAACTTGGCGAGAGCGAAAAGGGTTGAAAATCTCGAATATAGATACTGCAAGATCTGCGGTGAGATTACAACGACGGAAATCTGTCAATTTTGCAGGAACGTTATGAGATTCAGAGGTCGTCAATCTCTATAAATTTCAGTTCTCTGAGATAGCCCGTTTGAACTCCGAAATTCTTCGCTCTCTTCCTCAATTCCTTATCGTTCGTTATTATCACAGCATTCCTCAACTTTGCAAGCTTTATAATTGCATCATCGCATCCTTTCGCCTCTATATCTACGACTTCGCAATTGTCGCATCTTTCGATAAGCTGAATCGCAAACCTCGCTCCAATCTTTTCTTTTCCGTCTAAGCTTCTTTCCAAATTTTTCAGCTCATTGACAACCTGTTTCGGGAACAGGAACTTTTTATATCCAAGCTCTTTCAGCTGGCTGAAAACATCGACTTTCTGAGTAAAAATGTATATGAGAACGTTCGTATCTATTATCGCTGTTCTCATCTACGCTATGCTTCCGGCACCTATGAGCCTCCACCTCGATCCGACTCTTCTGCTTATAGCAACCTTAGACCCTTTTTCAGCACATACAGGTCTTCTAAGCTTGACTTCAACGATATCGTCTCTAACAGACGTAACAACGCCGAGTGTTATAGCTGTTCCAACGCTCAACATCAACGGCTCGTTCATCTTTATCTTCTCGACCTTCAGCTCTTCCTCAGTTCCGACAACCCTCTCAAGCAATTTAACATTCATCGTGAATTCATGCAACACATCTGGAAGCTTTCCGGGATGGCCTAAGACGTTTCCTACAAGTCCGTCGCTCTTCGTTAAGAATGGATCAAGCTTTGTTGCAACACCTATTAAACCGCCGGGTGTGGCCTCTTCGACGCTTCTACCAGATGCCATAATGCTTACAACTTCACTTATCAGGGGATTGTAGTTTCCCCTATCATCCTTTATCCCCGGCCTAATCTCTATCTCATCTCCAACTCTTAACCTCCCTCTTGAAAGACTACCACCTATTACGCCTCCGACAAGCTCTTCAGGCTTCGTTCCCGGTTTATTTACGTCGAAGCTCCTCGCTATGAACATTAGAGGTGGGGAATCCAAATCTCTCTCAGGAGTTGGAATGGTCTCTTCTATCGCCTCTATCAGTGCATCTATGTTAACCTTTTGCTGAGCCGAAATGGGGATTATGGGTGCATTTTCGGCAATCGTCCCCTTTATGAACTCCTTTATCTCAGCGTAATTTTCGAGAACCCTTTCTTTCGGAACTATGTCTATCTTGTTTTGAGCTATAACAATCTTATCAACACCTATGATCTCCAGAGCCATAAGATGCTCCTTCGTTTGCGGGCGGGGACATTTTTCATTCGCAGCTATTACGAGGACAGCTCCGTCCATTAATGCCGCACCGCTCAGCATCGTAGCCATTAAAGTTTCATGTCCCGGGCTATCGACGAAGCTAACCGTCCTCAGAATCTCCGTTTCAATTTTATGGCGTGGGCATATCTTCTCCACTGTGTAAGCTTCGACACCCTCACACTTCGGGCATTTCCTGAAAGTTGTGTCAGCGTAACCGAGCTTTATGGATATCCCCCTTTTCAATTCTTCGCTATGTCTGTCCGTCCAAACTCCGCTTAATGCGGCAACTAAGGTGGTTTTACCGTGATCAACATGACCAACCATCCCGATATTCACTTCTGGAAGAGGAACTTCGTTACTCATGTTCCTATGGAGAGCGGCATGATATTTAAAATATACCTTAACTTTTTTATTAAGCCGCCCGAACATCCATGCATGATATCTCCGTGGGAAGTTAGCGGTGAGGTTGATTATTCAAAGCTAATAAAGGAATTCGGTATGGAACCCTTCCAGCCCCTTCTTGAGAAAATTGAGAATCCCATGCATCTGATGAAAAGAGGCGTCATCTTCGGTCATAGGGATTATGAGAGGATTATAGATGCTATGAACAGAGGTGAGAGATTCGCTGTGATGTCAGGATTCATGCCTTCCGGACTTCCGCATTTCGGGCATAAGATGACGATGGATGAGATAGTATGGCATAACAAAAGAGGCGGAATGGCTTTTGTTGGAATCGCAGACATGGAGGCTCACGCTGTGAGAGGTTTAAGCTGGGAGAAGACGAGAGAGATTGGGATGGAATATGTGAAGGCGATAATAGCTCTTGGACTAAACGAGAATTCCGTGATATACTTTCAGAGTTCGAATGAAAACGTAAAAAATCTGGCTTTCGAGTTGGCAAATGAGGTCAATTGGAGCGAGTTAAAAGCCGTTTACGGATTCGATAATGAGACTACGCTCGCAAAGATGTTCGTAACATCGATACAGGCGGGGGATATATTACTTCCCCAGATAAAGCTGTATAGCGGTCCAAAGCCTACTGTTGTTCCGGTAGGTGCAGATCAAGATCCTCATCTTAGATTAACCAGAGATTTGGCATCGAGAATTTGCATCTACGCTCTTGAAGAGATAGATAGTGGAATAAGAGTTAGAAGCAGGAAAGGTGCGAGTTATCTTGAATATGTGAAAAAGCTTGATTTTGATAAGAAGGTTTACGAGGAGCATATCGATCTCTTCGGGAGAAAAGAGGATATAATCAAGGCTGTCAGAGAAATTGAGATCGATAGAGGTGGATATGCGTTCATTCTTCCATCCTCTACTTATCACAAGTTTATAACTGGGTTACAGGGCGGAAAAATGAGTTCTTCGAAGCCGGAAAGCTATATATCTCTGCTTGAGAGTCCTGAGGATGCTGTAAAGAAGGTTATGAGAGCTTTAACTGGCGGGAGAGCTACGGCAGAGGAGCAAAGAAAACTCGGAGGTGTGCCAGAGAAATGTGTCGTTTTCGAACTCTACACATATCATCTGCTTTCGGATAGCGAGCTTAAAGAGGTTGAAGCGGATTGCAGAGGAGGAAAGCTTTTATGCGGAAAATGCAAGAGATTTGCTGCTGAAAAAGTTAGGGAATTTCTGTCGGATTTGCATGAAAAAATGGATGAAGCTGAAGCAAGGCTTGATGCGTTCAATCTCATAGCCTAACCGTAAACAATTTCTTTCAATCTGTCCATACTCCTCGCTATAATCTTTTCAAGCTCTTCGCTATGCTTAATTACCTCGTAAATCCCGTATCTTTTAATATCCTCGCTCCAATCCTGATGGGAATTTACGAAGTCTCTCATGTAGTATATGAGGTTTCTTACATCTCCGAAAGCATCGTTAAGCAATCCGAGCATTAGCATAGCTTTAGCCTTATCATTCATATCCATCCCTTAAAGGTTGCTTATGACCTCTTCGAGCATGGAATAATGCATCTCCTTATCCTTCGTTAGATTCGTGAAGCTGAATTTTGCATGAGGCTAGTAGAACTCATCTATGGCTATCGTTGTGATTTTTGAGAAGTGTTTCAGTGCCGAAAGCATTCTTGAGAGATAATACGGGATGAATCCGAGAAATAGAACGACATCGTAGCTCCCTTTACCGTCGAAGCCGTTAAATTCCTCATCGAGCAGAAACTGCGTTATCTGATGGAGTGTGTATGTTTTTGAGACCGGTTTAACTCCTTTTTCGAGTAGGGGCTTGCTTGAACCGGCGGTCGCTGCAATCGCTCATGAAATTTTGCCGCAAATTCAACGAGTTTTTCATCTTTCAGCAGCATTCCGCCCGTAATGAGCAAAGGCTTTTTAGCCCTCTTTATCATGTTCGCAACAACTCTCGGCTTCACAGCAACGCTCTCTTTGCTTGCCTGCACATCAGCTATATCGAAGCGCTTTGCAGCGGGGAACTTCTCTTTCTTAGCCATTTGAATCACCTCGTGTATTTCTCATAAACCTCCTCAACTATCGTTGGATTGAAGTCAGCATCGTAGCGTTTTATTGGGCCTTCTAAAATCTTCTTGTTCCAGTCGATCTTCCATCCATACTGCTCTTCTAAGAGCTCCAGCAACTCTCCCTTCTGCTTAAGCGAGTTAAAAAAAATAATAGATTAAAATATTTTATTCAATTTTTTCAAATTGGTCTTTTTCCGCACCGCAAACTGGACATACCCAATCTTCTGGCAGATCTACCCATTTCGTCCCTGGAGGAATGTCGTTGTCCGGGTCTCCTTCGTTCTCATCATATATGTATCCACAAACCGTGCATTGATATTTCGCCATACAATCACCCATTATAGACTAAATCGACACCATTCTCTATAAGATAAAGCTTTCCGTCTTTTTCAACAACGAAACCTTTTGCAATAAGATAGTTTGAATTCGAAGTCCGATAAGTTCTCAAGCATCCCCGTGACCCCTCTCTCGTCATACCTCCGCCACCTGTCTTTTCGGCAATCCTCTTTCTTATCGGATTTCATTGATGC
>CAZVXC010000022.1:0-953 GCA_964631435.1 uncultured archaeon
AGGTGGGCAAGAGCTTGCAATTCAGCAGATAATCTCATTCTACATACTCAACGGCATTATACCCGTTAGTGGCGGATCGTTTGGAGCAAATCTCGGTGCAACATTCTGGAGCAAAGATTCGCTCGAAGGTGTTAAGGAAGATGAGGAAGGTTTTAGAAGCTTAAGGAAAACGGTTAAGAGGTTTGCGGAATTTTTGAGGTGGTTTTATGGTTAATAGAGTCGCTTGGGGTATAACCGGGAGCGGGGACAGGCTTATTGAGACAGTGGAGACGCTAAAAAAGATTAAAGAGGAATACAAAGACGTCGAAATATCCGTCTATCTTTCAAAAGCTGGAGCGCAAGTTGTTAAACACTACAAACTCATGGATGATTTAAAGAGCAACTTCAACGTAAGAATTGAGATAGATGCAAATACACCGTTCTTAGCGGGTCAACTTCAGGTGGGCAGATACGACTTCCTTCTCATAGCCCCGGCAACATCGAATACAGTAGCAAAGATAGCTATGGGAATAGCGGATTCCTTGCTATCCAACGCTGCGATAATGGCGTTAAAGGCTTTCGTTCCCGTCTATATCATGCCATCCGATTATAAAGAAGGTGTGGTTACTACAAGACTTCCGAGCGGGAAAGAGCTGAAGCTTAGGATAAGGAAAGAAGATGTCGAGCATGTTAAGAAACTCTCGCAGATGGATGGGGTATTCATACTCGAAAAACCTGAGGACATTCCTGAAGTGTTTAAAAAGCATTACAGAAATTTATAATCCTTTTATCCATTCCACCAACGCCTGTTGTCTGCGGTTAGTATCGTCATTTTGAAAACATCACTTTCAATCCTATTTTAGTCTGATTTAAGCTAGTGTAGTTTTAAGATCTTCTAAGGATATAAATCTTTCTGAACCGATATTCCATTTAAATACTTTCTGGCAACTCCGATAATGTCATCCATTTATAAC
>CAZVXC010000022.1:963-12933 GCA_964631435.1 uncultured archaeon
TCCAAATTTACTCAGAAATTAAAGCGTTAATTCAACTAAACTCTAATTTAATCAGGGTTACACAAAGAAATAATTCTCCTCAACCCACTCCATCCAAATCAATACAACCTTTTATTTAATCTCCTTCTTATAAATTTCTTTTATATCTTAATGTGCGATCACCTATCGCTACGTCTTCAAAGAATTTAAACCCTCTTTACGCCTCTTAAGAAAATTTAACCTCAATACTCATGCTTCCGCTCGGACAAACCTTTTATGATATATTCTTCCAATCCAATAAAGAGCTCAGATAATATGTTTGCCCATCACTTGCTTTTCTGTGCTTTAATTTGAGTTAACCAAACCAAACATAATACTTCTCAGCAAACAAAATACACCCGATAGAAAAACTTAAATACATGTTGTATGCATGATCTCATATGAGAGGATTCTTCTCAGGTGATGGTGTTTGGCCTAGGAGATATGATTGAATCGAGGAAAAAAGAAGGGTTAAATCCGATACTCGCTGAGATCAAAATCTATTCTCCGAAACACGGAGACCTCCTTCGAGGAAGAGACCCCTTGGAGATATTAAAAGTATATGAGAGATGCAGAGTTGCCGGGATATCTTACATAACATCCCATATATTTAAAGGTAATTTAAAAATGCTGGAAAAGATTTGCAATGAATCAAACATCCCGGTTTTAAGAAAAGACTTCATCTCAAGCAAGGAAGAGATAGAATTAAGTGCATCCATGGGTGTTTCAGCGATTCTACTCATAGCAAGGATCTTAGGTGAAAAAACGGCTGAATTCGTTGATTACGCTTTAGAGCATGGATTAGAGGCGTTAGTTGAAGTTCACACGATCGATGATGTTAAGATAGTTGAAAGCACGAAGGCATCTATTGTCGGAATAAATAACAGGGATATATCGAAACTTGAAGTCGATAACGGCGATGTTGAGCTGACAAAGAGACTATCGCCTCTTATACGAGACAGAATTAAGGTTAGCGAGAGCGGAATAATGTCTTTGGATGATCTAAGAATTGCTTTAAGATATGCTGATGCGGCACTCATAGGAACGGCTTTTATGAAAGCCGAAGATACTGAAGCGGTTGTCAAATCATTTGTGGAGGCGAAACTATGTTAGAACACATCGTTGAACGAAAAAAGTTAAGCTTCGAAGAGTCATACGAGTTGTTCAACAGATTGGTCAAAGAAGACAATCTGAAGATCGCAGCGTATTTAGCTTCTCTGCAAACGAAAGGTTATGAGGCTGAGGAGCTTGCGGGCTTTGCAAAAGCTATGAGGGATAAAGCGATCAAAATTAACTTGGGAGAAGTTTGCGACACATGCGGCACTGGCGGAGATGGAGCTTTTACTATAAACGTAAGCACAGCATGTGCATTAATACTCTCAGCATTCAAGACGGTAGCTAAACACGGTAACATTGCTGTAACATCGAAGAGCGGTTCTGCAAACGTGCTTGAAGCCTTAGGAATCAGTTATAAGCTAAATCCGAATCAGGCTAAGGCTCTTGCAAATAAAACGAACTTTACATTTCTCTTCGCTCCTCTCTACCATCCGACACTGAAAAGGATAATGCCGATAAGGAGAGCTTTGCAGATAAAGACTGTATTCAACATCCTCGGCCCGTTATGCAATCCGGCAGAGCCGAGATATCAGATCATAGGCGTAAGCTCGGAAGAGCTTGTTAGGAAGGTTGCTGAAGCTTTAGAGTTGCTCGAAATCGAAAGAGCGATAGTTCTTCATGGGAATGGGATAGATGAGGCAAATCCGAACGGTGAAACGTTGATAGCTGAAGTCGATAAGGGAATAGACTACTACAAGCTTACGCCAGAAGAGCTAAACATTAAGAGAGTCAAAATTCTGAGATGCTCGTCAGCTAAAGAAAGTGCCGAAAGGATAAAAGCTGTCTTCAGCGGAAGAGGATTGGAAGAAGATAAAAACTTCATAATTCTGAATGCAACTTTGGCACTCTACTCAACCGGATTTGACGATCTGATCGGATGCGTTGAGGCTGTAAAGAATTGCATCAATTGCATGGATAAAAAATTGGAGGAGATCGCATGCGTTTCGAGAAACTTAACTACGTAGATCCGATAAAGCTTTACAGCGTTCTAAGGGAATTCAATTTCCCGTTCATCCTTGAATCTGCTGACAAGCATGAGAAAAAGGCGAGATATACTTACGTCTCATGCGATCCTGAGTTTGTCGTTGAAATAGGCGAGAGAGGAGTTAAGGTTGATGGGGAGGTCATATCGAAGGAGAAGAACCCTTTCAAAGCTTTAAAGCTCTTCGAACTCCCTGATGGCAATGAAAGATTTTCCGGAGGTTTCGTCGGATACATACCTTACGATGCCGTTCACAACTACATCGGAGGTGAGATGAAGGAGAACGCTGTATTCGGATATTACAAGGACTTCTTCGTCTATGATCACCTAACAAATAACCTCTATTCGACTATGCAAGATGCGGATAGAATCGTTTCAAAGGCGAAGAGGGTGGAGATTGAAAAGCCGAAAGGGGGGGCAAGTATAATTGATTGCGATGTTCGGAAAGACGAATTCATCGATATTGTTGAGAAGGGCAAAGAATTCATTTATAGCGGGGATGTCTTTCAGGTTGTTTTATCGAGGGAATATCGTATAAAAACGGATTTAAATCCGTTTGAAATCTATTTGAACCTGAGGAATATCAATCCGAGTCCTTACATGTTTTGCATCGAATTTAAGAAGTCTGTAATCGGTTCTTCACCGGAAACTATGGCTTCGGTAGAGAATGGAATTTTGAAGGTAAATCCGATTGCGGGAACAGCCGAGAGAGGTGAAAGCGAAGAGGAGGATGATAGAATTGCTGAAAAACTTCTGAAAGATGAGAAGGAAAGAGCTGAGCATGTTATGCTTGTAGATTTGGCAAGAAACGATGTAAGAAAAGTTAGCAAAGCTGGAAGTGTCAAAGTCGTGAAATTCATGGAAATCGTAAGATACAGCCATGTCCAGCACATAGAGAGCGAAGTAATTGGAGAGATTGACTATGGAAAAGATGTCTTCGATGCAATAGAGGCATGCTTTCCCGCAGGAACCTTAACTGGAGCACCGAAGATTAGAGCGATGGAAATAATTGAGGAGCTTGAAAAATCCAGAAGAAGGATATACGGTGGTTGCGTTGGTTATTTCTCCAAGAACAGCTCGGATATGGCCATAGCTATTAGACTCGCTGAAATAGACAATATATGCAGAGTTAGAGCAGGAGCTGGAATAGTTGCGGATTCAAATCCCGAAAAAGAATACTTCGAAACCGAGAGAAAGATGAGAGCGGTTCTAAAATCTTTGGGGGTTATGGAATGATAGTTATTTTAGATAACAAGGATTCTTTCGTTTGGAATTTAGCCGAATACGTGTCTATCTTTGATAAAGTTAAAATCCTGCCGAATAGTGCTACGATCAGCGAGATAAAAAAGCTGAATCCGGATGGATTGATAATCTCTCCCGGCCCAGGATCGCCTGATAGCAAGAGAGATACGGGGAATTGTTGCGAAATAGTGTTAAACATGGACATACCGATTCTCGGCGTATGCTTGGGGCATCAGATAATAGCTCACGCTTTTGGCGGAATCGTTGGCAAAGTGAAGCCGGTTCACGGAAAAGCAAGCAAGATAGAGCATAACTGCAGGGATATATTTAATGACGTTAAGAATCCTTTGGAGGTCGGAAGATACCATTCTCTTGCAGTCCTGAGAGTCCCGAAGAAATTTGAGGTTACAGCGAGGTTGATTAATGATTCGCTGATCATGGGGATAAAGCATAGGAGTAAAGATATATACGGGGTTCAATTTCATCCTGAGAGCGTTTTGACTCCGAGAACGGAGGGATTGAAAATCGTAGGGAATTTCCTAAGTATTTGTAGGTGATGTTGTGTTCGTGAAGATTTGCGGAATAAGGAGTTTGGAGGAATTAAAGGTTGTAGAGAGATACGCAAACGCTACTGGCGTTGTTGTTGAGTGCGAATCGAAACGTAAGATACCGATCGAGGAGGCGAAAGAACTGATAGCACAAGCTGAAATTCCGATTTTCGTCGTTTCAACGCTAGAAAGCTTTGAGAAGTGGTGTTATCTGATAGAAAAAACTGAAGCCGATTATGTGCAGATACATACTGATAAAATAAGCCCGAAGGATTGTGAGCGGATTAAGCGTGAATTCGATGTTTTCATCATGAAAGCATTTAAAGTTCCTAAGCAGAGTGAGAATCCTGATGTTGATGCTGAAAAGCTTATAGAGGACATAGAGAGGTTCGATGCGGACATGATTTTACTCGACACAGGAAGAGGAACAGGTTTAATCCATGATCACAGAATCAGCAGAATAATAGCTGAACGGTATGACATCGTTTTAGCTGGCGGGCTAAACTCGAAGAACATCGCTAAAATCGTCGAATTCGTAAAACCTTTCGGTATCGATGTTTCTAGCGGCGTTGAGATCAACGGTAGGAAGGATGAGGGGCTGATAAAAGAATTCTTGAGCATGGTGAAAAAATTATGATTAAAAGCAGGGTAATATTGCGTGCTGAGAGCTTTGTAGTGATAAACGTTAGGAAAATACCAGAGGTAGAGTTCTTTGCAATCGTTAGAGATAGCAACGGTATAATAGTAGTTTTACCGGAGTCCGAATTAGGAAAAATCGATGATGTAGCTGAATGCGAAAGAGGTTTTAGGCTTTTTACATTTGATATGGTTTTGCCTTTTGATTTGGTCGGATTTATCTCGAAAATATCGACGGCTTTAGCGGATGCAGGGATTAGCGTTTTGGAGTTCTCATCTTATTCGACAGATCACATCCTTGTTAGAGGTAAAGATGTCGATAAAGCGATCGATGTTTTTAGAGATTTGGGTTTTGAAGTTGAGAAGGTGATCTCATGAAGTTTGGTGAATTCGGAGGGCAGTTCGTTCCCGAAACGCTGATTCCTCCGTTAAAAGAGCTTGAAAAAGCGTATGAAGATGCTAAGAATAGCGAAAAGTTTAGAAGAGAGCTAAATCATTACCTAAGCAGCTACGCCGGAAGGCCGACTCCATTATATTACGCAAGAAATCTGAGCAGAGAGCTGGGAGCTAAAATTTATCTGAAACGTGAAGACCTCTTGCACGGTGGTGCTCACAAAATAAACAACACGATTGGACAAGCTTTACTTGCAAAATACATGGGAAAAGAACGTTTGATTGCTGAAACGGGTGCGGGGCAGCACGGTGTTGCGACAGCGATAGCTGGGGCTTTATTTGGTATGGATGTCGAGATATACATGGGTGCCGAAGATGTTGAGAGACAGAAAATGAACGTATTCAGAATGGAACTTTTGGGGGCAAAAGTTACACCCGTAAAAAGCGGATCGCAAACACTTAAGGATGCAATAAATGAAGCACTCAGAGATTGGGTTGCAACATTCGATACAACTCACTACCTAATCGGCTCAGTCGTCGGCCCCCATCCGTATCCTACAATTGTGCGAGATTTTCAGTCTGTTATCGGAAGGGAAGCGAAGAAACAGATTCTCAAGCTTGAAGGATGCTTGCCAGATGCGGTAATCGCATGCGTAGGAGGGGGCAGCAACGCTATCGGCATCTTCCATGAATTTATAAAAGATGATGTAAAGCTTATAGGAGTTGAGGCTGCCGGGAAGGGAATAGAAACGGGTAAGCATTCCGCTTCGCTCTGTGCGGGAGAAAAGGGGGTTTTACATGGAATGCTATCATATTTCTTACAGGACGAAGATGGGCAGATATTAGCGACTCACAGCATTGCAGCAGGCTTAGATTATCCGGGAGTTGGTCCGGAACATGCTTGGCTGAAAGAAGTTGGGAGAGTCGAATATGTTTCGGTTACAGACGAAGATGCGTTAAAGGCTTTCTTAATGCTGTCAAAAACGGAAGGGATTCTACCAGCCTTAGAATCGGCTCATGCCTTAGCTTACGCAACAAAAATTGCCGAAGAGTTGAAAGGCGGCATAATCATCGTTAATCTCTCTGGCAGAGGAGATAAAGATTTGGGAATAGTGAGGGAGGCTATATGTTCACAAAACCAGCTTTGATCTCTTTCTTAACCGCCGGTGATCCGAATGCGAATGCTACGCTTAACTTCATGCTATCTCTGAGCGATTACGTTGATGTTATAGAACTCGGCATTCCATTCAGCGATCCGATGGCTGATGGCGAAACAATTCAGAAGGCAAATGTAAGAGCCTTAAAATCTGGAATTCGTGTAGCAGATGTGTTTAAGATCGTTAGAGAGTTCAGAGAGCATTCCGAAAAGCCTGTGGTTCTTATGACATATTTCAACCCAGTTTACAGAATGGGTATTGGCAAATTCGTCAGAATTGCGAAGGAAGCCGGAGTAAACGGGATGATCATCGTTGATCTCCCGTTGGAGGAGGCTTACGAATACATAAAGCTGTGCAATAAGCTGAATATGGGAACGATATTCTTAGCAGCACCAAATACATCTGATGAGAGATTGAGGATGATAGATGAGGCGAGTTCGTCCTTCATATACCTCATCTCACTATACGGAACTACCGGAGCGAGAGATAAGATCGCTGAAACAGCTTTCAACCTCATTAGGAGAGCGAAAAGCATTTGCAGCAAACCTATCGCAGTCGGCTTTGGAGTTTCTACAGCTGATCACATTCGATCCCTCTTAGAAGCGGGAGCTGATGGAGTCGTTGTCGGAAGTGCTTTGGTAAAGATAGTCGAAGAATTTGGCGAAGATGCAGATGATGAATTGACGAAAAAAATTAAAGAGCTTAGAAAGGGTTTACTTCTCAGGTAAAATCAGAGGAACGGATGCAGTTGCGTTCGGATTTATTCCCGGATACATCTCGGAAGGGACGGGAACGATAACTATCGCATGATTTCCTGACTTAGCGAACTCATCGAGGACTTGCAGGTAATACCACTGTATGTATTCGGGATTGTTTCTGAGAGATTGCCCTATTATTTGATTAGCTTTCGCTATTCCTTGCGCCTCAACCTGTTTTCTCAGAGCTTCAAGTTTCTCTTTCTGAACTATGAACTGCATCCTCTCAGCCTCTTGCTTCGCCTCTATCTTCGCCTGTATAGCCTTCTCAACGCTTTCAGGCAGGTCTATGTTCCTTATCAGAACTGCGGTTATCAATATGCCGTATGGCTTGAATTCTTCATCAAGTCTCTTCTCAAAATCCGCTTGAATTAGCTCTCTCTTCTCGGTGTATAAATCTTCAGCTTTGTATTGAGCAACTATATCCCTTGCATGCGCCCTTATTCTGCTCTCCATCCATACTTCGTAATTCTTGAGGGTCGAATATACTTTCGGTGCCATATCCGGGATTATTTTATACTGTATCGCCATGTCGAAATAAACTGGCAAGCCTTCGGATGTCAAAGCCTTTATATGCTGTTCTCCGACGAGTTCCATAGTTTTTTCATACGTCGGCATCCTTACGACTTCTGTTATAAGGGGATTCACAACGTGCAATCCGGGTTGCAAAGGCTTATCCTGAACTTTTCCGAGAATTTTCACTACACCAACCTCTGTCTGGTCTATTACGACGATCGATGAGCCTAAGAAGACTAAGAACAGCAGAATTACGATTGCGATTATTGCTACAAGCTTGGCTCTCTTTTTCTTCCCATTTATCTGATCAAAATTTTCCATATATGATCGTAAAACTTAGTCTAATTAAAAAATTTTTTGCTAACGGGCGATAAAAAATAAAAATCAAATCGGGCAGCAAAATATATCAATTCGAAAGCTCAAGGTGATAGCTATGGATCCGAAGCTTAAATATGAGTTCAGAAGAAAGCTTGAGGAGCTTGAGAAATATAGAGGTAAGGGGACAGAACTTATTACACTTTACATTCCTCCAGATAAGAATATAGCCGATGTCGCATCTCAGCTAAGGAGCGAACTCAGTCAGGCGTCGAATATAAAATCTAAGCAGACGAGAACGCATGTGATAGCCGGACTTGAAGCGATACTTCAGAGGCTGAAATTCTTTAGAAAGCCTCCAAAGAATGGGATGGTTATAATAAGTGGCGTTATAGAGCTTAACGGAGGAAAAGAGAAGCATATAACGGATATAATCGAGCCTCCTGAGCCTGTTCCCCTTTACAAATATCATTGTGATTCAACTTTCTATTTAGAGCCGTTAAAAGAGATGCTTGTCGAAAAGAAGATTTACGGGCTTATAGTGCTGGACAGAAGGGAAGCGACAATAGGAATTTTGAAAGGCAAGAGAATAGAACCTCTCGCATATCTCACATCAAACGTTCCGGGAAAGCATAGACAAGGCGGGCAGAGTAGCGTGAGATTCGAGAGGCTGAGGGAGATTGCGATACACGAATTTTACAAGAGAATAGGCGATAAGGCGAGCGAAGTCTTACTGCCCTACAAGGATAATCTCATAGGCGTGCTTATAGGCGGCCCCTCGCCGACGAAAGAGGAGTTCTATGAGGGCAACTATTTGCATCACGAAATTCAGGCTAAGGTTATAGGCTTGTTCGATGTAAGCTACACAGACGAAAGCGGTTTGTATGAGATCGTTGAAAAAGCGAGCGAAACCATGCAGGAGTTGGATATCGCAAGGGAAAAGAGCCTGATGAACAGATTTTTGAAAGAAGTTGTTAAGGATGGAAACGCTGCTTATGGCGAGAAAGAAGTTAGGAAGTATTTGAATTACGGAGCTGTAGACACCCTTTTAATTTCAGAAGATTTGAGACTCGAAAGGGTAAAGTTCAGATGTCCCGTATGCGGTGCTGAGAAGGAGATAACCCTGAAGGAGAACGCTGAGAAGGATGTCTTTTGTGAGAAGGATAATGTGAAGATGGAAGTTGTTGAGAAGAGGGACATCGTTCTTGAACTCGCAGAACTCGCAGAGGAGAGTGGTGCGAAAGTTGAATTCATCTCAGGAGATTCTGAGGAGGGAGCTATGCTTAAAAATGCGTTCGGCGGGATAGCTGCCATACTCAGATTTAAGCCAGAGGGGTGGTGATGTTCAGAAGTTTCTACGATGACGTTAAGAAAGCTTTGAAGGTCGATGAGAGATTTCTGAAAGAGAGCGAGCATGCCGATCTATGCTCGACAATCGCATTTAAGGTTGCTAAGGAACAAAGAAGAAGTCCGCAAGAAATAGCGGAGGAGATTGTTGAAGATATAAGATTGACGGATTACATAGGCAAGGTTGAGATTGTTAACGGATACATAAACTTCTTCGCATCAGACGAATTTTTCGAGGATACAATATTAAGGATTCTCGACGAAGATTACAGATACGGAGAGCTTAAGCTGAAAGGAAACGTGCTTATAGAGCATACTTCAGCAAATCCAGATGGCCCGCTCCACGTTGGACACATTAGAAATTCGATAATCGGCGATACTCTATCGAGGATATTGAGAAAAGCCGGATTGGATGTTAGAACGCAGTATTACGTTAATGACATGGGAAGACAATCGGCTATGGCCGTCTTAGGCGTTAAAATGTTCGGCTTAGATGAAAGCAAACCTGATCACGCAATAGCAAAGGCTTACATAAAAATCAACGAGGAGGCTGAGAGAAATGAGGCGATAGAAAGGGAGATAGAGAAATTGATGATAGATTACGAGAAAGGAGATGGCAAAGTTGTTAAGCTGTTCAGGGACGTCATAGGCAAAGCGATAGAGGGGATAGTTCAGACGTTGAAGGCTTTGAATGTCGAGCATGACGAATTCGTCTGGGAATCTGATTTCGTAAGGAACAGCTACGTCAATAGAATATTCGAGATGCTTGAGGCTAAGAAACTGCTTATAAAGGATGATGTTTACAAGGTCGATTTAAGCAATTTAGGATACGAGAAGGAAGTTATACTAAGAAGAGAGAACGGGACAACGTTATACGTTACAAGAGACCTAGCATATCATCTGTGGAAAAATGAGAATTACGAGAGGTTTATAAACGTCTTGGGTGCGGATCACAAGCTTATAGCTAATCAGCTCTCAGATATATTGAAACTTCTGAATCTGAAACCTCCTGAAATAGTTTTCTTCGAATTCGTTTCATTGCCGGAAGGTTCGATGAGCACGAGAAAGGGAAGATTCGTTTCTGCTGATGAAGTTATAGAGAGAACTTACGAAGAGGCTAAGAGGATAATAGCGGACAGAGATTTCGATGATGAGGAGAAAGACAGAATTGCAAAAGCTGTCGCAATAGGTGCGATAAGGTTCGATTTCATCAAAGTCTCTCCTGAGAAGCCTATGATTTTCGATTTGAAAAAAGCTCTGGATTTTGAAAGACAGACCGCAAGCTACATACAATACACTCACGCAAGGGCTTGCAGCATTCTAAGGAAAGCGGTTGAAAGAGGGATGGATGAATTGGAATTCAATGCTGAATTAATGGATGAAGTAGAGAGGGACTTGATTCTTCAGCTATCGAAGTTCTCTTTCGTTGTGGAAAAGATCGTTAAGATGTTAAAGCCGAATTTATTCGCAGATTACATCATGAGCATAGCAAATGCTTTCAACGATTTCTATCATCGAAATCCGGTTCTTACCGAGAGTTCTGAGATAAGGATGCACAGATTGGCGATCGTTGATTCAACGAGGATAGTTTTGAGAAACGGTCTCGAACTCTTAGGAATAGAAGCTTTGGAAAGGATGTGATGATTATGGATTCGGATTTCTGGAAGGTTATAGTGGATAAATCTCTTGCAGGAATATACATCCACGATGAGAGCTTTAGGGTTATATACGTGAATGACATAGTTGAAAAGGCGACGAAGTATAGCAAAGAGGAGATATACAAGCTAAGAAATATATTCGAACTCGTTTATCCGGAGGACAAAGAGAAAATAGAAGAGAGGATGAAAGATCTGTTTAACGGGGAAAGAATTTTTTACGAGACGAGGTATTTAACGAAAGACGGAAAGGTGAGATGGGCGTGGGGATACGTTCTTGCGATAGAGTATAAGGGGAAGAAATACGGTGTCGGATGCTGGGTGGATGTTACGAGACTTAAGAAGTATGAGAAGGAACTCAAAGATTCGGCTGAATTGCACAAAGTCCTTATCGAGGAATCGCTCACACCTGTTTACATAGTCCAGGATGATAAGTTCGTTTACATTAACAAAGCGTTCGAAGAGGTTACAGGATACAAAAGGGTGGAGCTTTTGGGAAAGAAGCCCTTTTCCTTAATTCACCCCGAAGACAGGGAATTAGTTTATCGAAGATACATCGAAAGATTGAAGGGACTGAGGAAGAGCGAAACATACAATTTCAGAGTTCTAACGAAAAGCGGAGAAACGAGATGGATCGTTGTAAGACCTGACAGAATAATTTATCGTGGGAAACCCGCGATTGCTGCGACGTTCCTCGATATTACTGAGATTTACAAGATGAAAGAGGAGCTTGAGAGGAAAAACGAATATTTGATTTTGCTAAACAGAGTTTTAAGGCACGATATTGCGAATGCCTTGACTTTCATAAGATTCGCTCTCGAAGAGGGAGATGAATACTTGAGAAAGAGAGCTATTGAGAGGGTGGATTACATAACCAATCTGATAAAGAATGTTAGAGAACTTGAGTTTGCTCTTGAGGAGCTTAGACCGATAAGGGTTGATGAAGTCGTTAGAGAAGTTGCGAGAAGCTACAACGTCGATCTTAAACTCGAAAAAGCAACAATTCTCGCAAACAACGGGTTAAAAATCGTCGTTAATAACCTCATACAGAATGCTGTAACTCACGGTGGTGGGAAGGTTGAGGTTGAAGTTCTGAAAGATGGCAAAGAATGCATCCTCAGAGTTAAAGATAACGGGAAAGGAATTCCGGATGAGATGAAAAGCAAGATTTTTGAAGAAGGCTTCTCAACCTCTCAAGGTTTCGGGCTTGGATTATACATAGTCAAAAAGCTAATAGAGATATACAACGGGGAGATAAGAGTTTACGACAACGTTCCTTCTGGAGCGGTT